>MGWJ01000087.1:0-147 GCA_001800945.1 Flavobacteria bacterium RIFCSPLOWO2_12_FULL_31_7 | reverse complement strand
TTCAGAATACACCTTAAAAAGAAAAACCTATTTACATTTCTATAAATAGGTTTTAAAAAGATTTTATTTTGTTTTATTCTACAATTTTAGCGGAAACAATGGCTCTTTTTCCTTCTTTTTCATATTTAGATTTTATCCCAACTTCAT
>MGWJ01000086.1 GCA_001800945.1 Flavobacteria bacterium RIFCSPLOWO2_12_FULL_31_7 | reverse complement strand
ACTTGTCCGTTACACATAACTGTAGTTGGGCCATAACTTTGTGTTACCACTCCATCAGATTGTAAGGTGAAAATCATTTCAGTAGATAAATGGTTATCTGCTGTGAAGTTGTGTAAGTAATTATCTTCTAAGGCATAACCTCCTCCAATTACATTTTCACACATGGTAACACATTCATTATATTTATTTTGACCGATGTAAACTTCGGCATTCAAATAAATTTTTGCTAAAACCATCCATGCGAATGCTTTATCTACTCTACCATATTCGTTAGTTCTTGGCGCTTTTAAGGTTCCTGCAACGGCTAACATTTCGCTTTCCACAAAATTGAATAATTGGGCTCTGCTATATTCTGGTCCAGCAGCTCCAACCACATCATTTTCAGTATTGAAAGGGGCTTTTCCGTATAAATCCATTAAGTTGTAGTAAGCAAAAGCTCTTAAAGCTCTAACTTCTTCTCTGTATAAAGCAATGTCTGCTAATAAAGTAGGATCTGTTACGTTTCTTTCACTTAATTTTTCAGGAGTCGTTTGTCTTAAATAGGCATTACAAAATGCTACTTGAGCCATTGTTCTAGAAAACATTCCTAAAATAATTGGGTTACTTGAGGTCCAAGTATTTCTTTGTAATTCTGCTGTTCCAGGGTCATTTTCATAACTCCAGATTACTTCATCTGTAGTTAAAGTTTGTAAATACCATAAACAACGTCCAAACTGACTCGTACCCGGATCTAAACCAGAAATGTTTGAGGAAACAGGACCAGATAAACCTGGTAATGATAAGTTTGCATATACACCGCCTAGTCCAGCCTTATAAGAACTTGGCGAACTAAAATAGGCTTCTGTTAAAAATACATCATCATCTTCCGGAGTAATATTTAAATCATCTGTACAAGATGTTAATAGTGCAAACGAACCAATGATATATAAGATGTTAAATTTTATTTTTTTCATAATTCAATTATTTAGAATTTAATATTTGCTCCAAACAAAAATTGTCTTTGTCTCGGGTAAATGGTGTTATCAATACCGCTAAATACTTCAGGATCTAAACCAGAATATTTAGTAATTACAAATGCATTTTGAATACCTGCACTTAGTCGAACTGAAGCTTTGCCTTCTAACCATTTTGGGAATGTATATCCTAAAGTCACATTGTCCATTTTTAAGAATGAAGCATTTTCAATATAATGATCTGAGAAAATTACATTATTACCTGAATTTGTAAAGTTGGTTTCGAATGTGCTTGAAGGCACGTTACCTAAAACCGCATTATCAACTAAAAATCCAGTGTAGGCATTCGCAGAATTTACGTTGTTGTATAATCTGTTACCAATACTTGCTCTTAAATTGAAAGAGAAATCAATGTTTTTATAATTCATTGAAGACTGGAAGCCCATTAACAAATCTGGATCTGTATTTTTATAAATGTACTTATCTTTTTCGTTGATGATATTATCTCCATTTAAATCAGCAAAAGCACCTTCAATTGGCGTTCCATCTGTGTTGTATAATTGTTTGAATACATAAAATGAGTTTGGAGTCCATCCTTCAGAGAAAACCTGAATGTTTCCACCTGTACCACCACCAATTCCGCCAGTAGGTGTATTGTTTACGGTTTTCAATTCTTTAATTCTTCTTTCGAATTTTGATGCATTGAAGTTAACATTCCAAGTGAAATTTTCTTTTTTAATAATTTCAGCATTAAGATTTAATTCTACTCCTTTGATATCTAAACTACCAATGTTTTGAGGTCCATTGTTAGAAAAGTTAGAACCATCTGCGAATGGCGCATTAAATAGTAAATCTTCAGATAATTTGTAATATCCTTCAATTGTTCCTGAAATTCTGTTGTTGAAGAATCCGTAATCTAAACCAACATTATAGGTAGTTGTTTCTTCCCATTTTAATTTTGGATTGTAGTCTTTAGGTAGTCCAATAATTAAAGGCGTAGAGCCAAAAGTGTATTGAGAAGCATTAGATTGACTAGTTAAATATTGAGCTTGGAAATAATCGTTTCTTCCATTTAAATCTTGTTGTCCAGAAATACCCCAACCTAAACGAAGTTTTAAATCGGATATTGTTTTACTGTCTTTAAAAAACTCGTTATTTAATTTCCAAGCAAAAGAAGCCGCAGGGAAGTTACCAAATTGATTTTCTTTAGCAAAAACTGAAGTTCCGTCTCTTCTATAAGTTAAAGTTAACAAGTACTTGTCGTTATAAGTGAAGTTGGTTCTTCCAAAAAATCCAATTAAAACTCTGTCTGTTGATGTGTCTGTATCTGGAATACTATTTGGATTGTATGTATTTCCAGTATTGTATCTTTCTGATTCAAATTTTTGATACGAATAACCTCCAGTTGCTTCCAAATCAAGTTTTCCGAAAGTTTTGTTATACACTAAATATCCATCCAATAGTTTGTTTGAAAATTTAGATTCGTAAATAGATTTTTCACCAAATTTATTACTTAATGAATTTCCTCCAGTTCCATCAGAAACAGCTGAATTTCTCGCAACACGATTAACTCCTTCACCGCTTGATGAGTCGTAACCTATATTAACAACCGCTCTTAACTCTGGTAAGAAATGAAATTTATAATCAACTTGAAAATTTCCTAAAATACGATTTACTTTCCCGTTATTTGAACTTTGTAATACTTCAGCAATTGGGTTTCTTCCACCTTGTAATAAGTCGCCATTTAATGCTCCTCCAACTGTGTGCTCATAAAAACCACCCCATTGTGAACCGGCATTGTAAATTGGTTTTGTTGGGTCAAATCTTAATGCACCACCAATTGGTGTTCTAGCAAAATTGTTTTTTTCGTTAGAGTAGTTGGCGTTTAAAGTTAATTTTAAATGATTTTTAAATAAACTTGGACTTAAGTTTAAACCCGCAGAAGTTCTGTTGAATTTATCGGTTAAAATTAAACCTTCTTGATACGTGTTTCCTAAACTTAAACGAGTAGGAATCGCATCAAATAGGCTGCCTGATATGTTGATATTATTATTTACGTAATCTGTTTTTTTAAATAATTCTTCTTGCCAATCTGTGTTGTATAAAATTCTTCCTTCAATAATATTTGGCGTTAATGGATCATCAGAAATTGAAGTTGAAGGGTCATCTACACCTAACTCATTTAATCTTGTTGGTTGATATTGTCTAATCGCATTTACAAATTCATCTGCATTTAAAACATCAATTTTTCTGTAATGTTTTCCACTTCCGTATTGAAAGTTATAATCGACTTTTAAGGTTTTTCCTCCTTTTTTAGTAGTGATGATAATTACACCATTTGAAGCTCTTGAACCATAAATTGCTGTTGCAGAAGCATCTTTTAATACTGAAACAGATTCAATCGTATTTGGATCTAATGTGGCTAAGAAGTTTCTAGAACCAGCCGGAGTTTCATTTGAAATAGGTAAACCATCTACAACAATTAAGGGATCGTTACTAGCATTAATAGAAGCTCCACCTCTAATTCTAATAGCCGAACCACTTGCAGGTCCACCACCAGTATTGATTTGTAAACCAGCAACTCTACCATTTAATAGATTTTCTACTGTTGGCGTTGCACCTTTATTAAAGTCTTTTGAAGAAATTTGTGTTACAGCACCTGTAGCGTCTTTTTTCTTCACTTTACCATATCCTATAACTACAATCTCCTCGATGTCTTGCCCTTCTTGTTGTAAAGAAATGGTAAGGTTTTGTTGATTAGCATACACTACGGTTTGTGTTTTATATCCCAAAAACGAGAAAGAAACCGCATCGCCAGATTTTACATTTTTTAAAGTGAATGTACCTTCAGAATCTGTAAAAGTACCAGTTGTTGATCCAGCGATTGTTACTGAAACACCTGGCATTACCTGATTATTAGTGGCATCAGTAACTTTACCTGAAAGTGTACTTTGTGCTAAAACACTAAAGGGTAAAATGAGCATAAAAAACAGTAATTTTTTTAGCATTGTTTTCATACAATTTGTTTAAATTAATAGTCAGTTTAGTTGCTTATATATTCACTTCAAAAGTTAAATTTATGTAAAATTTTCATTAATCAAAGTCAAACAATTTATAAAACGTAGCGAAAACGTTTTCGTGTTGAAAACTTTATTTATTTCGTCTCTTTTTTGTGATAAAAATGCAGGATAAATAATTTTTTGTTGTTAAAAATATAGCTTTGATAATCAAATTTGAATGATAGCTTTAACCATTCCATAAAAAAATGTAACTTGTTGCCGAAAAATATTTTTTTAAACCAAATTGTGATGAGAAGAAAGGTTACGTTAAAACAAATTGCTAAAGAATTAGATATTTCTATTTCTACAGTTTCAAAGTCATTACGTGATAGTCATGAAATTAGTGAAGAAACCCGAATTAAAGTTAAAGCTTTTGCTAAATTGTATAACTATAAACCTAACAATATTGCATTAAGTTTAAAAAATAAAAAAACAAAAACCATCGGAATTATTATTCCAGAAATTGTGCATCATTTTTTCGCCACAGTTATTAGTGGTATCGAACATGTAGCCAATGAATATGGGTATAACGTTATTGTAACTTTATCTGATGAATCTTTTGATAAGGAAGTCATCAACTTAGAAATGCTAGCCAGCGGAAGTACAGATGGTTTTATCATGTCATTATCTAAAGAAACCCAACACAAAAAAGATTTTCATCATTTAGAAGAAGTTATCAATCAAGGTATGCCTGTAGTGCTTTTCGACAGAATTACCAACGATGTTTTTTGCGATAAAGTTATAATTGATGATCAATTAGCTGCTTATAATGCCACAGAGTTTTTCATCACCAAAAACTATAAAAATATAGCCTTAATTACTACTGTAGATTATGTAAGTGTCGGAAAATTGCGTACCGAAGGTTATTTAAAAGCTTTGTCCGATTATAATATACAACCCAACGAAAACTTAATCATAAAAATTGAAGATATTGAACATTGCCAAGATCAAATTGTAGATTTAATTACGAATAATGACATTGACGCTGTTTTTGCTGTGAATGAACTTTTTGCCGTAACCGCTATAAAAGCGATCAATAAAATTGGTAAAAACGTACCAAATGATATTGCAGTAATTGGTTTTACAGACGGAATTATCTCGCAATTTTCTACACCAACTATTACAACTGTAAGTCAGAATGGAATTAAAATGGGTCAAAAAGCAGCTAAAATGTTGATTGAAAGACTAGAAAAAGAAGAAGATGACGAACAATACACCACAGAAATTATCGAAACAGAATTGATTTTTAGAGAATCTACGAAAACGTAATAGTTTTTTGTAATTATTTAAAAATCAGCATATTAAAAATTTATATTCCGCATATTTTACGTATTTTTGAAAAATTATTTTTAGATTATTCAAAATAATTTACTTTAATTTGTGTCAATCAAAGCTTATAATTCACTTCAAAAATTAATTAAAGTTTTGATAAGCATGTAAAAATCGCTTATCGTAGTATTAACACTAATTACGATAAATGGAAAAGCGTAAGTTAAGTTTCTGGGAAATTTGGAACATGAGTTTCGGTTTCTTAGGGATACAGTTTGGTTTTGCCTTACAAGGAGGCTTTATGTCCAGAATTTTTCAAACTCTTGGGGCAGAAAAAGATGCTATTCCAGCACTTTGGATTGCCGCGCCCTTAACTGGTTTATTGGTGCAACCCATTATTGGATATTTAAGTGACAACACCTGGCATTCTAGATTAGGAAGAAGAAAACCTTACTTTTTAATTGGAGCTATTTTAAGCTCGTTCACTTTATTCTTTGTGCCCTATTCATCCACTTTATGGATTGCGGCCGGTTTTTTATGGATTTTAGATGCTTCCATTAATGTTTCTATGGAACCTTTTCGAGCTTTAGTAGCCGATAAATTACCAGATTCTCAAAGATCTTACGGATTTGTACTTCAAACTTTAATTATAGGAATTGGAACTTGGATTGCTTCTAATTTACCTTGGTTGGTTTCCAATTTAGGTTTTTCAGATGAAGCCGAACCAGGTGTGTTACCCGATTCTGTAAAAATTGCTTTCGGTATTGGTGCTTTGGTTTTCTTAATCAGTATTCTATATACAGTTTTGACAACTAAAGAAACGCCTCCAAAAGATATGGAAGCTTTTAAAGCCATGAAAAAAGAAAATTCGTTTTTCAAAGATTTATTCACTTCTTTAAGAACAATGACTTCTACCATGAAAAAATTAGGAGTCATTCAGTTTTTTTCTTGGTTTGCCTTTTTTACGATGTGGAGTATGGCAACCCCAGCATTAACAGAATTTGTTTACAATGCTCCAGCACCTAATGCGAAAGAATTTAACATGACAATTCCAGACCAAAAACTAGCCTTTGATACTGCCAACGAATTGTATCAAACGGCTTCAAATAGTGTAGGTTCTGCCATGGGATTATATGGTTTATCATCAATGGCATTTGCGTTATTGTTAACTTTCTATGCTGCCAAACGTCAAGTAAACAGAAAATATGTACACCTGTTTTGTTTATTGGCTGGTGGATTAGGCTTTTTTACTATGGGTCTATTTCCTTTTCCAATTTATTTAAACATTTCGTTCTTGCTAATCGGACTATCATGGGGAA
>MGWJ01000085.1 GCA_001800945.1 Flavobacteria bacterium RIFCSPLOWO2_12_FULL_31_7 | reverse complement strand
TTTTAGAAGCAGACATCTATATTATTTGTGTGACAGATAATGCGATTTCTGACGTTTCTAATCAATTGCCATTTGAAAATAGGTTAGTGGTTCATACTTCTGGAAGTACCGATTTCGATGTGCTTGATGCAAAAAATAAACGTGGTGTTTTTTATCCATTGCAAACCTTTTCTAAAAATAAAACTGTTGATTTTTCTGAAATTCCGATTTGTTTAGAAACTGAGAATGCTTCTGATTATCTAATCGTAGAAAAATTAGCAAAATCTATTTCAAATTCTGTTTATAAAATTGATGGAAAACAACGCAAAGCGATACATGTTTCGGCGGTTTTTGCTTGTAATTTTGTAAATCATTTATATGAAATCGGAAACGAAATTTGTGTAGAAAACAATATTCCATTTGAGATTTTACAACCATTAATTGAAGAAACCGCTCAGAAAATAAAAACACTTTCTCCAAAAGACGCTCAAACTGGACCAGCTGTGAGAAATGATAGTAAAACAATTGAAAAACATATCGATTTTCTAACCGATGAAAATCAAAAAGAAATATATAAAATCCTGACAAAATCTATACAAAATGTCGAAAAGTTATAAAGAATTAATGAATGATGTTAAAGCGTTTATCTTTGATATTGACGGAGTTTTAACAGACGGAACGGTGCATATTTCGGAAGACGGACAACTGCTTCGTCAAATGAATATTAAAGACGGTTACGCCATGAAAGCTGCTGTAGATAAAGGTTATCCCGTTTGTATTATCTCTGGTGGAAGTAATGAAGGTGTTCGTGTGCGTTTACAAAATTTAGGAATCAAAGACATTTATTTAGCGGCTCCAGATAAGGTTGAAAAGTTTTATGAATTTTGCGATGGTTATCAAATCAAACCAGAAGAAATTTTATACATGGGAGACGATATTCCAGATTATTTAGTGATGCAAAAAGTCGGATTACCAACGTGTCCGCAAGATGCCGTTCAAGAAATTAAAGGAATTAGCAAATATATTTCTCACGAAAAAGGAGGAAGAGGCGCAGTTCGTGATGTAATTGAACAAGTAATGAAAGTTCAAGGCACTTGGATGGACGATTTTAATGCCAAATTCTTTTAAAAACAAATATCAACATATTATATAATTCTCAAAAATGAAATATTATTTAAAACTGGTACGCATTGAAAATTTATTAATGATTGCATTTTCGCAAATCATATTAAAATATACTTTTTTAAATCAAGCCGAAATTTTACAAGCCTTATCAGATTGGAAATACTTTTTACTAATTATTGCAACTATTTCAATTGCTGCTGCAGGGTACATAATTAATGATATTTATGATGTGGATGTAGATCATATTAACAAGCCTGATAAAGTGTATGTTGGTACTCATATTTCTGAAAAAAATGCTTATAATTTATATTTTATACTAAATATTATTGGTGTAGGTTTAGGTTTTTATTTGAGTCGAGCCGTAGGTAAACCATCAATCGCAGCTGTTTTTGTAATTTGCTCTGCTTTGTTGTATGTGTATTCTAATGGATTAAAACAAATTCCACTTGTAGGAAATGCTGTGATTGCCGCATTAGCAGCTTTAAGTATTTTAGTTGTTGGTTTATTCAATATTTTCCCTTTTATTTTCGATTTCAATAAAGAGGTAATGTTTAGTATTCTGTCCGTAATTATTGATTATGCGGTTTTAGCTTTTTTATTGCATTTCGCAAGAGAAATTATCAAAACTATTGAAGATATTGAAGGAGATAAAGCATTCGAAATTACAACTGTAGCCTCTTATTTCGGAATTACGGTGAGCAAAATTATTACAAGTATAACTTTACTAGGATTTATTGGTTATGCTTGTTATTTTATTTATTACAATATCATGCACATGCCTTATGTAATAGGTTATTTTGTAATTCTGTTATTTTTACCAATATTATTTGTGATTTTTAAAACGATCAGAGCCAATTCAAAAGAAGATTTTAGTTTCATTAGTAAGTTGTTGAAATTCATTATGCTAGCTACAATTTTATCCTTAGCAGCAATTGTTTTAATTGGAAATTAGTATGTTACAGGAAAAATTCAAAAACTATCGAATCATTTTAGCTTCTGGTTCGCCAAGAAGACAACAGTTTTTAAAGGAATTAGATATAGATTTTGAAATTCAATTAAAAGATATTGAAGAAATATATCCAGAGCATTTACAAGCAGAAGAAATTACTAATTTTTTAGCTAAACTTAAAGCTTCAGCATTTGTTGCAGATTTACAACCTAACGATATTTTAATCACTTCAGATACGATTGTTTGGTTGAACAATAAAGCGTTAGGTAAACCGAAAGATTATGAAGATGCATTTGAAATGATTACCGAAATGTCAGGAAAAACACATAAAGTAATCACTTCAGTTTGTATTAAAACTACAGAAAAAGAAGTGGTTTTTTACGAGGAAACTTTAGTGACTTTTGCCGAATTAACTCCAGAAGAAATCAAATATTACTTGAACAATTACCAACCATTTGACAAAGCAGGTTCTTACGGAATTCAGGAATGGATTGGTTTAGTGGCTATTCAAAAAATTGAAGGAAGTTATGCCAATGTAGTTGGATTGCCTACACACAGATTATATGAAGAATTAATGAAATTTTAATTTAGATTAGGCATAATTTTTTCAATACAGATTGGAGAAATTATATAAATCTGTGAAATTTTTTAAATCTGTGTTTTAAAAACATTGAATTTTTCATTGTCATTGAATTTGAATTTTTTTTAACGTATATTTGTCCACACAACACACAAAAACATGAGTCAAAAAATATTGCTCAATACTAAAGAAGTCAATATCATTTTACATCGATTGGCCTGTCAATTAATCGAAAAACATCTCGATTTTTCTAATACTATTCTTATCGGAATCCAGCCACGAGGTACATTTTTAGCCAAAAGATTAACTGAAATTTTAAAAGAAGAGTACAAAATTTCCGACTTAAAGTTAGGTTTGTTAGATATCACCTTCTTTAGAGATGATTTCAGAAGAACCGAAAAACCCTTTGAAGCCAATCAAACCCAAATTGATTTTTTAGTAGAAGATAAAAATGTCGTTTTTATTGACGATGTTTTGTATACTGGTAGAAGTATTCGTGCTGCTTTAACAGCCATTCAATCTTTTGGAAGACCAAAATCTATTGAATTACTAACTTTAATCGATAGACGTTTTAGTCGCGATTTACCAATACAACCCGATTATCGTGGAAGACAAGTAGATGCGATTAACAACGAAAAAGTTTTGGTGAAATGGAAAGAAAAAGATGGTGAAGATGCCGTTTACATTGAAGTAAAAAGTTAAAAGAGCCAAGTAAAAAGTTTAAAGAAATTAGAATCTGAAATAAATTCAGATTAAACAACACAACAACAAAAATGAAAGAATTAAGCGTCAATCATTTACTAGGAATAAAATACATAAATAGAAACGATATTAATTTAATTCTCGAAACGGCAGATCAGTTTAAAGAAGTAATTAATCGTCCCATAAAAAAAGTACCATCTTTAAGAGACATTACCATTGCGAATATCTTTTTTGAAAATAGTACCAGAACAAAATTATCTTTCGAATTAGCTCAAAAACGACTTTCAGCAGATGTAATGAGTTTTTCTTCAGCACAATCGTCTGTTAAAAAAGGAGAAACGCTAATCGACACGGTAAATAATATTTTAGCCATGAAAGTGGATATGGTAGTGATGCGACATAGTTCGCCAGGAGCGGCTCATTTTTTATCGCAACATGTAAAAGCAAGTATTGTAAATGCAGGTGATGGCGCTCATGAACACCCAACTCAAGCTTTATTAGACAGTTATACAATTAGAGAAAAATTAGGAGAAGTTGCTGGAAAGAAAGTTGTAATTGTTGGTGATATTTTACATAGTAGAGTCGCACTTTCCAATATTTTTGCTTTACAAATGCAAGGTGCGGAAGTGAAAGTTTGCGGACCAAAAACGTTAATTCCACAATATATTAATTCATTAGGAGTAACGTACGAACCAAATTTGATAAAAGCTTTAGAATGGTGCGATGTAGCCAATATGTTACGCGTTCAAAACGAAAGATTAGATGTAAGTTATTTTCCAAATACTAGAGAATACACACAACAATTCGGACTAACAAATGAAATATTGAATAACTTGAATAAAGAGATTGTGGTGATGCATCCAGGGCCAATTAATCGTGGTGTAGAAATTACTTCAGATGTAGCCGATGGAAATCATTCCGTGATTTTAGATCAGGTAGAAAATGGAGTAGCAGTGAGAATGGCAGTGATTTATTTATTAGCAAGTAAAATTCAAAATTAATTTTAGTTAGAAGTAGGAAGACAAAACCTTTTATACTTTTAATTATTTAAACTAATAAACTTTTACAAATGAAAGTAGAACAAAAAGGACATACCACAACAATTAAAGATACTGAAAGTAGTTTTGAAGCGTTTTTAGAAAAACTAACTACACAATATAATTCCTACAAATCAGTTAATTTAATTATTGATGTAACTCATGATAAATCATTTAATTTGAGTTGTTTAAAACAATTTTCTGATTTAGCAAAAGCTCATAAGAAAAACAAAAAATCGTTTGTTGTTGTTGCAGAAGATATTGATTTTAATAAAGTTCCAACTTCAATTAATACAGTTCCTTCTTTATTAGAAGCTCACGATATTATTGAAATGGAAGAAATTGAACGCGATTTAGGATTTTAAATCTCAATTATTAAATACTTAATTAAGTAAATTGAAACTAAAAATAATGACTAGAAGAGCCAAATTCAATCTATTTTTTCTAATATTATCAATAATTTTATTCGTTTTAAATGTAATCATTTCGTACCAAGAAAATAAAATGGAATGGTTCAGATTGATTTCAAATATTTTATTGATTCTTCTTTTTTCTTTGAATATTTACAACGAAAGTAAGAAACAAAAATCATAATAAATCTACATTGAAAGTCAAAATATTAGGCTGTTATGCCGCTACACCAAGAACAATCACCAATCCTACTTCGCAAGTTTTAGAAATAAAAAGTCATATGTTTTTGATAGATTGCGGAGAAGGAACGCAAGTTCAATTACGCAAACATAAAATTAAGTTTTCTCAGATAGAACATATTTTTATTTCTCACTTACATGGTGATCATTTCTTTGGGTTAATTGGCTTAATTTCTACTTTTATGCTATTAGGTAGAGAAAAAGATTTACATGTTTATGGACCAAAAGGTATCAAAGAAGCCATTTTATTATTACTAAAATTAGGAAACGCTTACACTTCTTATAATTTATTTTTTCATGAATTAACTTCCAAAGAAAGTGAAGTTATCTTCGAAGATGAAAAAGTAAAAGTATCTACAATTCCTTTAAAACATAGAGTTTACACAAACGGATATTTATTCGAAGAGAAAAACAAAGAAAGAAAATTAAACATTAACGCAATTTTAAATTATGATATCGAAAAAGTATATTATAATAAAATTAAATATGGTGGCGACATTACTTTAGATGATGGAAGAATCATTCCGAATACCGAATTATCTTTCGAGCCAGAAGTAGCCAAAAGTTATGCGTTTTGTTCGGATACTATTTATAATGAAGAAATTATTCCTTTAATTCAAAATGTAACGGTTTTATATCATGAAAGTACTTTTTTAGAAACTGAAAGTCATCTTGCCGAAAAAACCATGCATACCACTGCAAAACAAGCAGCAAATATTGCTAAATTAGCAGAAGTAAAAAACCTGTTGCTCGGTCATTATTCTACACGTTATGGGAATATTGAGTTATTTCGAACTGAAGCTAATGAAATTTTTGAAAATGTTTTATTAGCTGATGATGGTTTAGAATTTGAGTTTTAAAAAATATTAAAATGAAAAATTTAGAAAAAACATTG
>MGWJ01000084.1 GCA_001800945.1 Flavobacteria bacterium RIFCSPLOWO2_12_FULL_31_7 | reverse complement strand
TTTTTCGCAAGCTAATTCTACTGCTTTGTATTCCCCAGAAATTACCAATTGTCCAGGACAGTTATAATTTGCAGCCACAACTACTCCATCAATTGAAGCACAAATATCTTCTACAATTTTATCATCTAAATTTAAAACCGCTGCCATTGTTGAAGGTGTAATTTCACAAGCTTTTTGCATCGCCATAGCTCTTTTAGAAACTAATACTAATGCATCTTCAAAAGATAAAGCACCATTAGCTACTAAGGCAGAAAATTCACCTAACGAATGTCCGGCTACCATTTCTGGTTTAAAGTCTTCTAATGTTTTAGCTAAAATTACCGAATGTAAAAAAACAGCTGGTTGTGTTACTTTCGTTTCTTTTAATTCTTCTGCCGTTCCTTCGAACATAATATCTGTAATGCGGAAACCTAAAATTTCGTTGGCTCTTTCGAACATTTCTTTAGCTACTGCTGAATTTTCGTATAAATCTTTACCCATTCCGGTAAATTGCGCGCCTTGTCCAGGAAAAACGTATGCTTTCATAGTATGAATTTCTTTAATTTATAAAACAAAAGTACAATTTTAAATAAAAAATTATAATAAAATAATTACTTTTATAAAAGGAAACTTTAAATAGCATAGTTATGGATAAATATTTAATTTCCTTTTCAATTAGTTTAATTGGATTGTTTTTTCTTGCCTTTAACACTTTCCATAGTTTATATTTAATAGATAAAATTAAAACTAAAACATTTAGTGTGTTTTCAATTTACTTGCTAACCATGCTAGTTATAGAAATATGTTGTCATGTTTTAGGCTTCCTTGATCCAGGTTCAAATATTTTTATTTCGCACTTTTATTTCAATTTTCAATTTTTGATAATAACATTATTTTTTGCTTTTTTATTTAAAGAAATTCAAAAAATTAGTAGAAATATCATTTTAATCAGTGTTGTCTTTTTAGTGATAATTGCCTGTTCTTATTTACTAAATTCCTTTTCATTTTGGAAATTTAATACGCTTGAAATTGGCCTAACCTCTTTTACAATCATTAGTTATATTTTGTATTATTTCTATTATAATTTCGAAAAAAAGAACGTGAAATTCACCTATTTCTTTAGTGGTTTAGGAATTTATTTAATGAGTAGTAGCGTGATATTTTTGACAGGAAATATTGATTTAATACTAATTGAAGAACCCTTTATTGATATTTGGGTATTCAATTCCTTACTATATATCTTGTTACAGTATTTCATTTATCAAGAATTACAAATTTTTAAAAAGAAGAAATTAGCCAACGAATAGCCTCCAACTATTCCAAATACTTGTAACAATTGCTTTAAATGGAAGTCTAATAGACACAAAAACTAAACTAATTTTTATGAAAAAATTGTTACCTATTTTTCTTATTGTTACCATAACTCTAGGATACTTTTATCTTACTTTACCTGTTTTGAGTTACGGATTTTCGGGAATTACCTTTTTACTTATTATTATTGCTGCGATTTTGTTTTTCTCTTTTTCTACTTTTAAAATTAGTTCGGATGGAAAAAGTTATAAAGCCGTAAGCGTTTTTTGGAAAATTCCAGTTCTATTAGTTGTCACTGCGATTTTTTATGCCTTAGTTTTACCTTTTTTCACTTCACATCCGATTTTTAGAAATCAAGATTACAGAAATTTAATTGGAAAAGTGGCAAATGGCGATAAATTAACCCAACACATTGCACCCATTTCAATGCAGGAAATTAGAGTAGTTGATGAAGATTTGGCGTATTTGTTGGGTGAAAAAATATTAGGTTCACAACCCGCATTAGGTAGTCAGGCACAATTGGGTGAATTTTTCATTCAGAAAGTGAACGGAAAATTATATTGGATTGCTCCTTTAGTACATTCAGGTTTTTTAAAATGGCTGAATAATTCTGAAGGAACAACTGGTTACGTGATGGTTTCGGCAACCAATGAACGTGATGTGAAATTAGTACAAGAAGTGAATGGAAAACCTATTCGTTTAAAATATCAAGACCAAGCCTATTTTCAAAGTGATACGAGAAGATATTTGTACTTCAATGGCTATAACACGATTGGTTTAGCTGATTTCACATTTGAAATTGACGAAAAAGGAAATCCGTTTTGGGTGGCCACTAAGTACAAAAAAGAAATTGGTTTTTCTGGAAATGATGCAACTGGCGTAGTGGTTTTAGATGCACAAACTGGAGATATTAAAGAATACGACATTACAAACACCCCGATTTGGGTAGATAGAATTCAGCCTATTTCATTCATAAAAAACCAATTGAATGATTGGGGTGAATATGTAAAAGGCTATTGGAATTTTTCTAACGAAAACAAACTACAAATTACAGAAGATTTGACTTTAGTTTATGGAAAAGACAATAAATCGTATTGGTATACTGGAATCACCTCAGTAGGCAAAGACGAATCTGCAGTAGGATTTGTTTTGGTTGATACCAGAACCAAAGAAACTACATTTTACAAACAAAGTGGTGCAACAGAATATGCTGCACAAAGTTCGGCACAAGGAAAAGTTCAGGAAAAAGGGTTTACCGCTTCCTTACCCATTCCATACAATATTAACAACATTCCGACTTACGTAATGACATTAAAAGATAATGGTGGCTTGGTAAAAATGTATGCGATGGTTTCTATTGCCGATTACACGATTGTTGGAACTGGAAACACCATGCGTGAAGCTTTAACGGCTTATAAAACCGCTTTAAATTCTTCTGGAAATAAATTAAATATAGATAGTAAATCGGCTAAAAAAGTAATTGAATCTATTGTTGAAAGAATTCAAACTGATGTGAAAAACGGAAATAGTTTTTATTATTTCACGGTGAAAGATTATCCGAATATTTTTGTAGGTTCTTCTCAAATTTCTAATCAATTGCCAATTACTGAAGTTGGTGATAAAGTGAAAATTTCATTCGATTTAGATAATGAAGAAATTATAGATGTTTCTACATTTGAAAATGTGAATTTGAAGAAATAAAAAGCAATTTTATAACAAATAAAAAAACCTGAACTTAAAATAAGCTCAGGGTTTTTACATTTATGTTACAAATCAATTATTGTTTTACAAGTTGTAATTCGATGTTTAATTTTACTTCTTCGCCAACTAAAACACCGCCAGTTTCTAGAGCAGAATTCCAGTTTAAACCCCAATCTTTACGATTGATTTTTCCAAAAATATTCAAACCAATTTTTGAATTTCCCCAAGGATCTTTCATAACTGGACTAACTTCAGCAGGTAATTTTACAGTTTTAGTAATTCCTTTGAAAGTTAAATCTCCAGTTAATTCATAATTTTCATCGTCAACTTTAGTTAAAGAAGTTGATTTGAAGATCATTTTTGGATGACTTTCCGCATCGAAGAAATCACCACTTTTTAAATGATTATCTCTGTCCGAATTATTGGTATCTACTGAATTAATATCTGCCGAAAATTCAATATTTGATTTGGTAAAATCGTCACCTTCTGTTGCAATGTTTGCTTCATAAGTTCCAAATTTTCCAGATACATTTGTAAACATCATGTGTTTAACTTTAAATCCGATTTCTGAGTGTGTTGGGTCGATTGCCCATTTAGTTGTTGCCATAATTTTATTTTTTAAATTTTATTTTAATTTGTTAGTACAAAGATATTACCATCGAATTGAAGCAACACTTAACCTAGATTAAGAAATAAAAAAAGGGAAGTTACGTAATAACTTCCCTTTGTTATTTTAAACCAAATTTGCTGAAAGTGTAATTTCTGAATTTAATAATTTTGAAATCGGACAAATTTCTTTTGCTTTTTGCGCAATGGCTTGAAATTCTCCATCTGAAATATTAGGTACTTTACCATTTAACTCTAATTGAATTAAAGTGATGGTTCCATCTTGAAAAGTAACTTTCGCTGTGGTATCTAAATCATCTGGCACAAATCCTGCATCAGTTAGTAAAAAACTTAATTGCATTGTAAAACAACCTGAATGAGCTGCTGCGATTAATTCTTCTGGATTCGTTCCAACTCCTTCTTCAAAACGAGTTTTGAAAGACAATTGTGCCTTATCTAATGTTGTACTTTGAGTTGTAATTAACCCTTTTCCTTCCATTCCAGAACCTTTCCAATTTGCGTTTGCTGTTCTTGTAAATTTCATAATGTTGTTTTTTAATAGTAATATTTATCCCGTTAGGTGTAATTATTTAAATTATTAGTTTTTTTTTGGATTATT
This sequence comes from Flavobacteria bacterium RIFCSPLOWO2_12_FULL_31_7, assembly GCA_001800945.1. Lineage (GTDB taxonomy): Bacteria > Bacteroidota > Bacteroidia > Flavobacteriales > Flavobacteriaceae > Flavobacterium. The sequence continues at coordinate 3,971 of MGWJ01000084.1, read as the reverse complement.
AGCCACAAATTCTCGAATTATTAAAATGCAAACGAAATAATTAGTTCATCTTTGATGATCCCGTACCATAGGGACGAATTTAATCAAATAATTATTTTGAAAAATTAGTAAATTCGTGGCAAAATTATTTCAAATTTTAATTACACCAACGGGTTATACTTATATAGCTTTTACAATTTCCAATAACTGATCTTTATATTCTGGATGGATAATACCGTTTACCACATCAAAATTTTCATAAAAACTTGGCAAAGAAAAACTTCCTTTTACGATGCCGCCTTGAAATGGAAATCTTTTCGTAGCAATATCTAAAACTGAACTTCCACCACGAGCACCCGGTGACGTAGCTAGCAATAACATTTCTTTTTCCTGAAACGTTTTGGCGTTAATTCTTGAAGTCCAATCTAACACATTTTTAAAAGCTGTGGAAAAATTTCCGTTATGTTCTGCAAAAGAGATAATAATTAAATCGGCGCTTCCTAATTTTGCATAAAATTCGTGTGCTAATGAATGAATCCCTTGTACTTTTTCTTTATCTACCGAAAAAACCGGCATTTCATAATCATTTAAATCTAACACTTCTACTGAAGCATTTTCAAAAAGATTGGCGGCATAAGTTGCCAATTGTTTGTTTATGGAAGTCTTGCTTGACGAACCAGCGAAAGCGATAATTTTTTTCATTAGTTATTTTCTATATAGTTTTTCGTTTTTACTACGGCACTTTTCACCATTTCTTGATTATCAAACTCAGATTGCGTGGTTTTGTCTTTCCAATTAATGGTGAAAGTCATTTCCGTTTCATTATCTGAAATGAATTTGATATCGTTATCCACATAACCTTCAAATTTCGGATGTTCGATTAATAAAAATTTGACTTTATAAGGCGCAAACGTAATTTTTTCCACCAAAGTTGTCATGTTTTCAGAAGTTGTTATTGACATTTTTCGAATCACGAAATCTTGGCTTCTTTCTAAAATAATCACATCACTCACACCTGGAACAAAATTTTCTGGCTTTTCAATTTTAAGAATTAAATGTTGCCAAACTTTTTCCAAAGAAGCGTTTACGATTGTAGCATATTGAACCATTTATTTCTCGTTAAGATAAAATGTTAACGCACCAGAAGGACATTTTTTGATAGTATCAATAATTTGATCTGTTGTAGCATTTTCAGGATTAACCCAAGGTTGCTCTTTAGGTTTAAAAACATCCGGATTATTTCTTACGCAATTTCCAGAATGTGTACATTTTCCAGATTGCCATACAATGGTCACCTCGCCATTTGTATATTCTTTTTTAATATTTTTTGGGTCCATAATTATATAGTTGTGTGAATTAAAACTTGATTTTTTAGAATTTTAGAAACAGGACATTTTTCTGCAATGAGTAATAACCTGTTTTTGATCTCTTCTTCAATTTCGTTTGAAAAAGTAATAGTTCTTGAAATAGTAGTCGTTAAATCGGGATTATTTTCTTGAGCTAAATTTAATGAAATATGAATTTCCGGAATATCCCAACCTTTTCTATCTATATACATTCGTAAAGTGGACAATGTACAACCTGCCAAAGAAGCTAATAAAGTGGAATAAGGATCTGGACCTAAATCTTTTCCTTCGATACTTTCCGGTTCATCCATAACGAATGTTCCGTTACGCCAAGAAATGGTACACAAATATTTTTGCGAACCAATTGTTCCTGTTAGGTTATTTTCTAATAAGTTAGCCATATTTCTTTTTATAAATACCTACAAGGTTTTGGAAACCTTGCAGGATAATTTTAATTATAAAACGTCAGCGTATTCTGGAGTTTTATCGAAAACACTTTTTGCAAATGGACAAAGTGGAATAATTTTAATGCCTTTTTCTCTGGCGAATTCTACTGCTTTTGCTACCATTTTCTTTCCAAAACCTTTTCCGTTATTTCCTTCATTCACTTCCGTATGATCAATGATAATTTTATCCTCGCCAGCAAAAACGAAAGTCATTAACGCTTCTTGTTTTCCATCAATTTCAATATAAAAAGCACCGTTTTTATCATTGATTTTTAGTTGTACTTCTTCTGTCATTTTATATTTTCTTTCTGAACACTAATTACTGAATACTAAATTAATGCTCCATTGGAATTTCCATTAATAAAAACTTCGCATCCGTAGTCGCTTTGATATCTAACGTTTCAAAATCGGTAATTCCTAAACCATCACGCGTTTTTAATTCTTGTCCGTCCACGGTAATTGTTCCTGAAATTACAAAAACATACATTCCGTTGCCTTCTTTTTTTAGTTCGTAAGTTTTAGAAAAATCTTTATCGAAATCTGCTAAATGAAACCACGCATCTTGATGAATCCAAACTCCAGCATCATCAGGATTTGGAGATAAAATTTGCGCGAAATTATTTTTTTGTTCCGTTACATCTAACGTAATTTGTTGGTAACGAGGTGTAACATTTCTAGTTTTTGGAAACAACCAAATTTGAAATAATTTCGTTTGTAAATCCGCATTTGGATTGAACTCACTATGTTGAATTCCAGTTCCAGCACTCATCACTTGCACATCTCCTGTTTTGATCGTTGCGGCATTTCCCATACTGTCTTTATGCGCCAAATCGCCTTCTAATGGAATGGTTATAATTTCCATGTTATCGTGTGGATGCGTACCGAAACCCATTCCAGCTGCTATAGTATCGTCATTTAAAACTCTTAAAGTTCCGAAATGCACTCTTTCTGGATTGTACCAACTTGCGAAACTGAAACTATGATACGCATTTAACCAACCATGATTGGCATGACCTCTTGTATTTGCTTTGTGTAAAACTGTATTTTTCATTTGTCTTTAATATTTGTTTTTTAATTGTCAAATGCAATCGCAACAAAGAAAAAACAGTTAACATACGTATATTGTTGCGATGTCATAATATATAAATTTAGTAATTATTATGATACAAATATACAATTAGGTGTAGGAAAAAGCTCTTAATGTAGATTAAGAAATAAAAAACCGATGACTTTTTCAAGCATCGGTTTATATTTTAATGAATGTGATCTTCTTCAATTTCGAATTCGGCATCTTTTTCCCAAATTTCCATTTCACAAGGTTTGCAATTGAATTTTAGTTTGTATTCTAATTCGCCTTGTTTTAGTACTAAGGGTTCTTTTAGTTTTTTGTCCATGTTTTCACGATGGTATTTCGGACAACGTTCTAATTCATATTTGATGCAATATTTAGTTGTCATTACACGAGATTTTCCTGGATCCCATTGTAATTCGAAAGCTTTTTCAATTTCAGTTACACCATGACGTTCGTAGAATTTACGAGCGGTTTTATTGGCTACATTGTACATAAAATCCAGTTTTGTTTCTGGATAAGGATGCGATGTTTTTACCATTTGGTGTTCTTTTCGAACATAATTTTGTAAACGAATTTCTGATAATTGTTCGAAAACAGTTCTACGCATTTCGTTAATTTTCGAAATCGGTAAGAACCAATTTTCTGAAAACTCAATCGTAATTTCATCCGCATTATATGGTGTAAAACCTGTTTTTGCTAAATTAATTTTGAAGTTTTCTTCAATAGATTCGTTATTTTTTGTTTGTTCTTTCGGATGAACTAATGTTGCTATACTTACATTTCCATCTTCATCAGTTGCAATTAATTCGAAACCAGCTTCGTTTTCTTTAAGCAATAAAGTCGTACTGATTTTTCGAACCGCACTATCTTCTCTTTCTACTAATTTAATGAAAGCCGCATCGTTATTTCTGTAAATAAAAGTACCTTCTTTGATGTCTTTCAACACATTTGGATATACGATTCCGTTTTCTACTTTGTTTACGTAAATTCCTTCCGCTTCATTATTTTCGTTGATGAAACACAATCCGTCTCCGTTGTTTAAGTAATGCCCGTTTTCAATTTCGTACGAGTTTCCAACCGTTTTGATTAACTTCCCAATATATTGTCCTTTTGACTTTGGACTCTCCC
>MGWJ01000083.1 GCA_001800945.1 Flavobacteria bacterium RIFCSPLOWO2_12_FULL_31_7 | reverse complement strand
TCTCTAGTTCCTGCGGAATATTATGATTCGTTAAAAGGTTTCTTTAATGAAGTGTATTTAAAAATGAATGAAAAAATTGTATTGAAGAAACAATAATTTTTTTATGAATAAGTTTAAAAAACCATTTTTAGAGTTTTTATTAAACGGAACAATTTGTACCGTATTAATTTACTTTTTGCAATTTCACGATTGGATAAAAGCATTAAAATTTGGTTTGGTTTTCGGTGTAGTAATGGCAATTTTTTATACTTTTATCTTACCGAAATTCAAAAACAAGAAGTAAAATAATTACTTTATAAATCCGCAAGAAAATGGACATACAAAACGCTCAACTTGAAGTTGATAATTGGATTAAAAATCACGGAGTTCGTTATTTTAACGAATTAACAAATATGGCGCAACTTACAGAAGAAGTTGGGGAAGTGGCCCGAATTATTGCCCGACGTTATGGCGAACAATCTGAAAAAGAATCAGATAAAAACAAAGATCTTGGCGAAGAATTAGCCGATGTGGTTTTTGTGGTTTTATGTTTGGCCAATCAAACTGGAATAAATTTGCAAGAAGCTTTCGATAAAAAATTAGATTTAAAAACTAATCGCGATCACGATCGTCATCAAAATAACGAAAAATTGAAATAATTTTGAACTGGATTTTACTAATAATCGCAGGTTTATTTGAAGTCGGTTTCGCAACTTGTTTAGGTAAAGCAAAAGAAACTTCAGGTAACATTTCGCTACTTTGGTATGGGGGATTTTTAATCTGCTTAACTATCAGTATGCTGTTATTAGTGAAAGCCACCAAAGAACTACCAATCGGAACAGCTTACGCAGTTTGGACAGGAATTGGGGCAATCGGAAGCGTAATTGTTGGAATTATAGTATTCAATGAACCCGCTACTTTTTGGAGAATTTTCTTTATGTTCACATTAATTGCCTCAATTATAGGTTTAAAATTTGTTTCGAACTGATGGAATTGTTACTCAAAAAATCTGAAATCTTAAATCTGAAACCTGACATATCAATTACAGGTTCTAAATCAGAAACGAATCGGTTGTTATTACTTCAAGCATTATTTCCAAATTTGGTCATAGAAAACACATCCAATTCAGACGATTCTGAAGTGATGTTGAAGGTGTTGAGAAATTTCCAGCTTCCAGCTTCCAGTTTCCATTTCGATATTCATCACGCAGGAACTGCCATGCGATTTTTGACGGCCTTTTTTGCGATTCAAGAAGGAAAAGAAGTTGTTTTAACGGGCTCTTCTCGGATGAAAGAACGTCCAATTCAAATTTTAGTAGCAGCTTTGAATCAGCTTGGTGCAGAAATTTCTTATGAAGAAAAAGATGGTTTTCCACCGATTAAAATTATAGGAAAAAAAATAATTAAAAATAAAGTTGCCTTACCTGCAAACGTAAGTAGTCAGTATATTTCTGCTTTATTATTAATTGCTCCAAAGCTAGAAAATGGATTAGAATTAACCCTAGAAGGTGAAATTACTTCCATACCTTATATCCAAATGACATTGGCTTTATTAAATGAAATTGGAGTAGTCACTTCGTTTGAAAAAAATGTAATTAAAGTAAATAACCTTTCAACGATAACCTCTAAACTCATTACTGTTGAGAGCGATTGGAGTTCTGCTTCTTATTGGTATTCTATTCTTGCTTTATCAGAAATTGGAACAAAAATACAACTGTCAAGTTATAAAGAAAGTAGCTTGCAAGGTGACGCAGTTTTAGCTGAAATTTATAGAAATTTTGGAGTGGAAACAGTTTTTAAAGAAAATACAATTTTTCTTGCAAAGATTTCCAACTTCCAACTTCCAACTTCCAACTTCCAATTTAGTCTTAACAATTGTCCTGATATCGCGCAAACTATCGCCGTAACTTGTTTTGGTTTAGGGATTGGTTGTCATTTAACAGGATTACACACTTTAAAAATTAAAGAAACAGATAGGTTAGAGGCGTTAAAAAATGAATTGACAAAATTAGGTGCGAATATTTTTGTGACCAATGATAGTTTAACTCTTGAACCTTCTAAAAAAATGAATGAAAACGTAAGTATTGCTACTTACCAAGATCACAGAATGGCAATGGCTTTTGCACCTTTAGGATTAAAAACTTCCATAAAAATTGAAAACGCAGAAGTAGTTTCAAAATCATATCCTACTTTTTGGGAAGATGTAAAACAGGTTGGGTTTGATATGAAGGTAATTTAATTAAACATCTTCTTCTAAATACATTTTACGAACACGCTTGAATAATTCACTTGAATACACGAAGTCAGTAACGGCTGCATTATCGGTTTTAAATATTTCTTTATTTGTGCCTTCCCATTCTAGTAACCCATTTTTTAAGAAAACAATTTTCTCACCAATTTCCATAACGGAGTTCATGTCGTGGGTGTTAATTACGGTTGTGATATTGTATTCTTTAGTAATTTCCTGAATCAAATTATCAATAACAATGGCCGTTTTCGGATCTAATCCAGAATTAGGTTCATCACAAAATAAATATTTCGGATTATTTACAATCGCTCGGGCAATCGCCACACGTTTTTGCATTCCACCTGAAATTTCCGATGGTTTTTTATGATTCGCATTAATTAAATTTACACGATCAATTACAAAATTCACACGTTCTTTAACCTCTGCTGCAGATTTATTCGTAAACATTTTTAATGGAAAACCGATGTTTTCCTCTACAGTCATGCTATCAAACAAAGCACTTCCTTGAAAAACCATACCAATTTCGGTACGAATATCGCGTTTTTCATCTTTGTTCATGTCTTCGTAAATTCTACCATCAAACGAAATGTGTCCGCTATCAACTTGATGAACACCTAAAAGAGATTTTAAAAAAACTGTTTTACCAGAACCACTTTGACCAATTACTAAACTGGTTTTTCCAGCTTCAAAACTAGTAGAAATACCTTTTAAAACCATTTGGTCTCCGAAGCTTTTTTTTATGTCGTGTACTTCAATCATTAGCTTAAAAGTAATTGGGTTAAAATATAATTCATTAAAATAATTACGACTGATGTCCAAACAAAGGCTACGGTACTGGCTTTACCTACTTCTAAAGCACCACCTTTCATGAAGAAACCATGAAATGAAGGGATAGTAGCTAGTATAAAAGCAAAAACTAAAGTTTTGATAAAAGCATAAGCGATATGAAAAGGAATAAAATCGTTTTGAATTCCAGTAATAAATTCTTGACTTGTAGTAAATCCTCCATAAACTCCTGCTAAATATCCTCCAAATATTCCTAAAAACATGGCAATTCCAATCACAAAAGGATATAAGGAAGCGGCAATCATTTTTGGAAAAACCAAGTAATTTAAAGCATTTACACCCATAACTTCTAAAGCTTCAATTTGCTCAGTTACACGCATGGAACCTATACTTGACGTGATGAACGAACCCATTTTTCCAGCCATGATGATAGAAATAAAGGTTGGTGCGAATTCTAAAACGATACTTTGACGCGTAGCAAAACCAATTAAATATTTTGGGATTAACGGATTTGTTAAATTTAATGCAGTTTGAATAGAAACTACTCCACCAACGAAAAACGAAATGAAACACACAATTCCAAGAGAATCAATAACTAAGTCGTCAATTTCTTTTAAAATAAGTTGTTTCATCACGCTCCATTTTACAGGACGATTGAACACATCTTTCAACATAATAAAATAGCGACCAATTTGCGATAAATATCTAATGAGCATCATAGTTTAAAAATATCTGCTAAAATAGTAAATTAATGTGTCAATTGTTGATGTGCCAATTTGAAATTGTGTAATATTTTTAATTGCCGAATTGGCTAATTTTGAATTGGCTAATTGAATAATTTTTCTTTCATTTTTTTCCAACGGTAGTTTCTGATCCATTTGGCTTGTTCCGAAGTTACAAATAGTGGTTTTCCAGAAGTTCTAGCTTTCCAAAAACCCATAATGTAATCGATAAATAAGAAAGGTTTTCCTTTTCTACTTGCCAATTTTAAAGAAGCAATTGCCGTAATGAAAAATCCATAACCTAAACTGTAAAAAGCTTCACCTTGTTTGTAACGTGCGGCTTTATTATAACTCGCGCCAGTTGGTTTTAAGTGTTTTACGTGTAAACTTTCATCGGTAACGACTTTCCAATTGTAAAATTTACATAACAATTCGTCAACCGTGTCCCAGCCCATAGCAGGTTTTAATCCGCCAATTTGTTTGTAGGTTTCTTTTCTATAGGCTTTTAAAGCGCCACGAATATGGTCTTTATCGGTTAAATTTTCTAAAATCCAATCGCCATTTTTTTCAATATAACAAAAGCCACCCGCCATTCCGATTTTGGAATCAGATTGGAAATGTTTGATGATGGTTTCGAAATAATTGTTTGGAAAAATTAAATCGGCATCTACTTTTACAATGATTTCGTACTGATCATCAATGTGTTTTTCACCTTCGTGAAAGGCTTGAATGACTTTACTTCCCGGTAAATGAATCGCATCCGATTTTTTATTCGCTAAAGAAATAAAAGGATGTTTTTCAGAAAAACGAGCCACAATTTCAGCAGTGGAATCTGTAGAATTATCATTTACCACAATAACTTTCGATGGTAAAACCGTTTGTTCTACCAAAGATTGTAAAGTCAAAGCCATAAAAGCTTCTTCGTTATAAGCGGGAATGATAATGTAATATTTCATATTCTGAAAACTGTGACTGTTTACTTTATTCGTTCTGCGTAAACCAAATAATATCTTGGAGTAAACCATCTTAACAACGGACGGAAACCAATTTTTTTAACGGGATGAGTAAATTTTACACTATCGATAATTTTGAAACCTGTTTTTTCTAACAACCAATCCAATTGCCAATCTTCAAACTCATGATAATGTCTGTCCCATTTGTCGGTTTTACTTCTGTATGCCGAGGAAAACCACAAACGTAATGGAATAGAAATTAAAACTTTATCACATTTTACGTTTTCTAAAACAGTATAAGGATTTAATAAATGTTCGAAAATTTCAAAACCTGTAAAAACATCATAATTTTCTTCGCGTAAAGCATTTTGATTGTTATCTAAATCTTCGCCTTTCGTATTAATTACGGTATAATTGTTTTCTACCATAATTTTCGAGAAGGGATTTGGAACACCTAAATCGAAAATGGTTTCGGAAGTTTTAATATGTTTTTTTAGAAATTCTAAAGTAATGTTAAAGCGTTTACTCGGATATGTTTTTTCGTACATTATAATGTGGTTTCAAGTTTGTAGTTTCAAGTTTAAAACAAGGGTGTAAAAATAGTAAATAAACCTGAAACTTTGAACCTGAAATTTGAAACAAAATAATTATACTTTATATACAATAGCGTTGATATTCATTCCAGCTCCAACAGATGCGAAAATGATAATATCTCCCTTATTGATTTCTTGATTTTCAATTTTTCCATTCATGATTAAATCATATAAAGTAGGTACAGTAGCTACGCTAGAATTTCCTAATTTATGAATGCTCATTGGCATAATTCCTTCCGGTAAATTTTCCTTGTAAAGTTTATAGAAGCGTTTGATGATGGCTTCATCCATTTTTTCATTGGCTTGATGAATTAATACTTTTTTTACATCGGTAATTTTATATCCGCTTTTATCTAAACATAATTTCATGGCATTTGGAACATTGTTTAGTGCGAATTCATAAATTTTTCTTCCGTACATTTTGATGTATCTTACATCTTCATCCAACTCTTTGTTAAATGAATTTCCGAAAAACAAATAATCTGCTTCGTCTGTTGCGAAAGTTGCAGTAGCATGACTGATTATTCCGCCTTCTTCTTCGGTAGCTTCAATAATTGTGGCACCTGCACCATCAGAATATATCATGGAATCTCTATCATGAATGTCTACCACTCTTGATAAAGTTTCGGCACCAATAACCAAGCATTTTTTAGCCATTCCGGCTT
>MGWJ01000082.1 GCA_001800945.1 Flavobacteria bacterium RIFCSPLOWO2_12_FULL_31_7 | reverse complement strand
ATTTCCATCACATTCTACAGTTAAATCACTCGCTTGAGTAGAAATTACAGGATCAGTAGTATCTTGAATGGTAAAAGTTCCAATTGAAGTAGAAGTATTCCCACAAGCATCAGTTGCTGTGAAAGTTACAGTTGCAGCGCCAGTCAACCCACATAAATCAGACAAAGCACCTGAATAATTGTTCGACCAAGTTACTCCAGAACAAACATCAGAAGCAGAAGCACCACCATTGGAAGCTAACCAAGAAGCTAAAGCAGCAGTATTTCCACTTCCATCACATTCCACCGTTAAATCACTCGCTTGCGTAGAAATTACTGGATCAGTAGTATCTTGAATGGTAAAAGTCTGTGTTACTTGTGTAGTATTATTACATGCATCTTTAATAGTAAATAATCTAGTTACTACTTTAGGACAAGTTCCTAGAATTGTATCTATATATGTTACACTTGAAATGGCAGAAACGTCAGAAATTGTTCCACCTGCTAATATAAATTGAGCTTCTGTGATAGTTGCTGTTGTTGAAGAAAAAGGAAAATAACCGTTTGTTGCTATAATAGTTGTGTTACATCCTTCTAAAGTTTGGTTTGCTGGAGCGCTAACAATTGGAGGTATTACGTCTCCGCCAGTAATAATAAATGTTCGTTGTGCTGTACATCCAACAGAATCTGTTACGGTAACCGTGTAAGTTCCATTTGCTAAACCAGTTAAATCCTGACTTGTTGCGCCATTACTCCATAAATAACTATAGTTTGGTGTTCCACCTGAAACACTTATGTCAATAGCTCCATCATTCCCTGAAGAACAAGGAGAGGAAGTTACATTTCCAGTTATAGCAATTGGGTTTATTAAATTGATTGTTTGAATACTAGTACTTACTTGTTGCGGACTACCAGAATCTGTAACTTGAAGTGTGACAGTGTATGGTCCGCTAGGGTAAGGATAGGTATGAGATGGGTTCGGAAGTGTAGAAGTAGTGCCATCACCAAAATTCCAAAGATAAGTATATGGAGCATCACCACCATTTGTGTCATCATCAAAATTAACTGTAGTTACATTACCAATTGTACATTGTGTATAATCGAATTGAACTGCCATTGGAGCAGAAACTATTAAACTTGTTGGAAGTTCACATTGAGATTTGTTGTAAGTACCACAATTGTAGCTTGTTAATTCTGGTTCACTTGGCGTACCATTTGTTTTCCAAACAACAAGTAATCTGGTTAATGATAACTCATAACCGCAAGTCCATGGAAATCCAGAAAGATATCCAGGAATATTAAGTAAACTTTGTCCAGCACCCGGAGCCACTTCGCCTAAATAGCTATTGATTTGAAGAGTTTGAATTAAATTTCCATTCTGGTCTTTAACCAAAATGTCTGCAAAAATTCTTGTTTGATGGATGGGACTATTAGAATTTGAAGTATAGTTAAACCATAAAAACACGTTTTGAACGTTTGGTGGTGCACAAGGAGTTGTGATAGGAACTCCGGACGAGTTAGAAATACTCAAATAAACATCATCTAAAGTATAATTGTTAGAAGTACAATTAAAATAATCTGTATAATAATTTGGTGCACTTCCACAATTTCTCAAGTCTGGTTTTTGAGGTGTAAACTGTCCGTAAAATTGATTTACCCATATGCTAATGAATAATATCAGAAAGGTAGATTTTATTTTCATAAATATGATTTGTTAAATTAACATTCTTTAAAAAAAAGAGTAATAATTAATGTTTTATATTAGAACTTGTGGCCTATAATTTAGTTTTTTTAATAAAAAATAAGGAGACGATTCCTCTTCAGTTTAGGTGTGTAAACTGTTATTTCTATCAAAAAAAATTCTATTTTGAGTTTTCTCTCGATTTCTTAAAATATTTTTGGGGTAATATTTTAAGAGTGGTAGAGATTTAGGCTAAGTTTGAGTTCAATGTTGTAACTAATCGATGGAGAATTAGTTTTTAAATTAATTTCAAGATTTGAAGTTTCAATGCATTTTTCTTTTAATTCTATCTTAATTTTTTTAAAAATAGTTAGGTTCATTTTTCCGTTTTTACATTTAAATTAAGAACAAATAAATGTTTTTTGTTGAACTATTATATATCAAATTTAAAGGAATTATTTTCAATGTTAAACACAAAATTGTATAAAATCGTTATATGGTATTATAAAATCTTCTAATTGCAAATAACTGTTAAATAATTAGTTAAATATATTTATATAAAGTGTTAATTTAACTTTTAATTTTAAGAATTGTTGAATTGGTTTATTGGGTTGCTTTTTGTTTTGATGTAGAAAATTTTGCGATTTTCTAAAATAATGAAGAAGATTTGCATTAATTAATTTTGTTGTTGTGATTTGATTAATTAAAGTCTTAAATTCAAAATTAGCTCAAATTAATCGTATTTTAATGCTTAAAATATATAAAATCGTTATAAAGTATCATAAAATCTGTTAAATGCAACTTGTTGGTATGTAAATAGTTAAAAATTTTAATTACTTTTAAAATTCACTAAATTATGTACTTATGAAAAATTTAATTTTAATACGACATGCTAAATCAAGTTGGGACTTTCCGTTAAGCGATATTGACCGACCGCTTTCTCAAAGAGGGATTAATGATGCGTTTTTAATTTCTACTAAAATCAATAAATTTCTTCCAAATAAGTTTGTGGTTTGGAGTAGTGTCGCAAAAAGAACACAAGAAACATGTTATATTTTTGCTCAAAATTTGTTAATTCCTATTGAAAATATTATCTTTAGAAAAGATTTGTATACTTTTGATTACAGGGAATTATATGACAAAATTAGAGCGTGTGACAACAGGTTTCAAAATATTATTTTGTTTGGTCATAATGATGCTATTACAAGTTTTGTGAATAAATATGGAAACCAACATATTGATAACGTTCCTACTGCAGGAGTTGTACAAATTGAATTTAACGAAGATAATTGGTTAAACATAAAAAAAGGAAAAGTTAAAAACATACTCTTTCCAAAATTAATTAGAAGTAAGATAAAGAATGAATCCATACATTGATAGAGAAAAAAGTTGGTTAACATTTAATGCGAGAGTGCTACAAGAAGCCGCCGACGAAAATGTACCATTATTAGATAGATTAAGATTTTTAGGGATTTTTTCCAACAATTTAGACGAATTTTTCCGCGTTAGATATGCCGCCATAAGAAGAATGAGTTTAGAACATATTGATACAAAACCCATTTTAGGCGATATAAGTGCCGAACAATTACTAAAAGATATTACAGAAATTGTAATTGAACACCAATCCGAAAGTTTAAGAATATTAAACGACATCGAAAAAAAATTAGAAAAAGAAGGGATTTACATCATCAACGAAAAAGAAATCAATAAAGAGCAAGAAGCTTTTATAAAAGATTTCTTCCTTCAAAAAGTAAGCCCAGAATTAGTTACTATCATGCTAAATGATTTGGTTGAATTTCCTTTAATTAAGGATACATCGGGATATTTAGCTGTGAAATTAGTGATGAAAAAAAACAAAGCAGGTATCATTTCTCAATTGTTAAACGACAGAGAAATTAGGTATGCTATTGTTGAAATTCCAAAAACTATCAACAGGTTTGTTGTCTTACCAACCAACTCGGAAAAACAATATATTATTTTGCTTGATGATGTTATTCGATATAGTATTGATAGTATTTTCAATATTTTCGATTATGAAAGTATTGATGCGCACATGATTAAAATTACTCGTGATGCCCAGTTAGAATTTGATTCCGATTTAAGTAAAAGTTTTATAGAGAAAATTTCATATAGTGTTAAAGAGCGAAGAGTAGGCGAACCAGTCCGATTTGTATATGATCAAGCGATTGATGAAGATACTTTAGAATTTTTCCTAAACAGAATGAAAATTGATAGTTCGGATTCTATAATTCCTGGAGGAAGATACCATAATCGTAGAGATTATATGGATTTTCCACATCTTGGTCGCTACGATTTATTATACAAACAAAATGCTCCTTTGCCTATTCAAGGTTTGTCTTTAGATGGGAGTATGCTAGAAAGTATCAAAGAAAAAGATTACTTATTACATGCGCCTTACCAATCGTTTTCCTACGTAATCAGGTTTTTAAGAGAAGCGGCTTTAGATCCGAAAGTGCAATCGATAAAAATTACTTTGTACCGATTGTCTAAAAACTCTCAAATTGTAAGTTCGCTAATAAATGCAGCTAAAAATGGTAAAAAAGTAACGGTTCAAATTGAATTGCAAGCACGTTTTGACGAAGCAAGCAACATTTCGTACGCCGAACAAATGCAAGAAGAAGGAATTAATTTAATTTTTGGCGTCAAAGGTTTAAAAGTACATAGTAAAATTTGTGTAGTGGAACGTGTGGAAGAAGATGATGAAATTACAAGATACGGATTCATTTCTACAGGAAATTTCAGTGAATCTTCTGCAAAAATTTATACCGATGTAACTTTATTTACAAGCGATAACCGAATTTTAAAAGATATATCCAAGGTTTTTGAGTTTTTTGAAGTCAATTATCGAGTACATCGTTACAAACATTTAATCGTTTCGCCTCATTACACGCGTTCTCGTTTTGTGAAGTTAATTGACAGAGAAATTAAAAATGCCTTAGAAGGTAAACCGGCTTATATTAATTTGAAAATGAATAGTTTATCGGATTACAAAATGATCGATAAATTATATGATGCAAGTTTAGCAGGTGTGAAAGTAAGATTAATTGTAAGAGGAATTTGTTGTTTGGTGCCAGGTGTTCATAAATTAAGTCACAATATCGAAGCAATTAGTATAGTTGACAATTATTTAGAACATTCTCGCGTATTTATTTTCTGTAATAATGACGATCCAGAAGTGTTTATTTCTTCCGCCGATTTTATGACCAGAAATATTGATGCTCGAGTAGAAGTAACGTGCCCAATTTATGATAATGAAATTAGACAAGATTTAATTGATACTTTTGAAATAGGTTGGAAAGCCAATGTAAAAGCACGTTTGCATTCTGAAAAGTTTGAAAATGTATACAGAAAAAGAGGTGATGAAAAACCTTTTAGAGCGCAACAGGAAATGTATAAATACTACCAAAACAAGTTAGAAGTTATTACCGAAATTTTATAAAACTTAATGATTCAAATAAAAAAATATGCTGCAATAGATATTGGTTCGAATGCCATGCGTTTGTTAATCATGAATATTATTGAGCAAAAAGGAAAAGAAGTACAATTTAATAAAAGCGCCTTAATTCGCGTGCCAATTCGTTTAGGGCAAGATGCATTTACCGTTGGCGAAATCTCTGAAGAAAATATCGACAGAATGATTGATGCGATGAAATCTTTCAAGTTATTAATGAAAGTGTATAAGGTTGAAAAATATATGGCTTGTGCCACTTCTGCTATGCGTGAAGCGTATAATGGAAAAGAAGTTACAGAAATCATCAAGAAAAAAGCAGATATTAAAATAGACATTATTGATGGAAAAAAAGAAGCTGCAATTATTGCTTCTTCAGATTTACATCAGTTTATAAAAACCAATGAAAACTACTTATATGTAGATGTTGGTGGTGGTAGTACCGAATTTTCCTTATTTTCTAATGGAAAAATGATGGTTTCTAAATCGTTTAAAAATGGAACTGTTCGTTTGTTGAATAATATGGTAAACGAAGTGGTTTGGCAAGAAATCGAAAAATGGATTAAAACGAATACGGAAGGTTTAGAAAATATTATCATGATTGGTTCTGGAGGAAATATTAATAAAACCTTCAAGTTGTCTGGAAAAATGCAAGACAAACCATTGACATATAAATACTTAAAAACTCAATTCGACTATTTTAATTCTTTAACTTATGAACAACGTATCGCAGAATTAGGCTTAAACACTGACCGCGCCGACGTAATTATACCAGCACTTACAATTTATTTAAGTGCCATGAAATGGAGTGGTGCAAGTCGTATTTTCGTTCCAAAAATTGGATTGTCAGATGGTATTGTGAAAGCCATGTATTTTGATAGGATATAAAACTAAAAAAGGACTTTAAGCTAAAAATTAAAGTCCTTTTTTATTATTTCATGTTGTGTTTTTTAAACCCCCAAACACTTCAAATTTTCAATGAAATAAGTATCTGGAGTAGATTTGGTTTTGTAAATTTCTGAGTTTAATGTTGGTTTAATTACAAAATTAACATCACCTGTGTTGGCGGTAAGTTTAATTAAATACACTTTTTCAGATTTTAAATCTTGGAAGTTTTCTGGCGTAAAATAAAAGAAACCTGTTAGAACACGCACGTTGTTTTTGTTTTTCTCATCGTATTGTAAATCGTTACAAGTTTCAATTTCTGTTGCGTTAACTAATTTTACTTGTTTTCCGTTAGATAATTCTAAAAATATTTTCGTGTTTTTGTCAATACAAATAGGAGACAATATGTCTTTACTTTTTTGTAAATACTGAAAATTGATACCTAAAACACCATCTA
>MGWJ01000081.1 GCA_001800945.1 Flavobacteria bacterium RIFCSPLOWO2_12_FULL_31_7 | reverse complement strand
GCCGGAACGTTACCTGAAACTTTTGAAAAACTACATGAAAAAAGAAGTCGAGAAAATACTACAAGAAATATTTGATCCATTAATCTTTGGAACCGAGATTAGAAGTCATAAACTTACTCGTTCTCCAAACTTTAATGAAATACAAGAGTTTGCTGAATTGATTTTACTTGATGAATCTGAAGAGAGTTTTCAAAAATTTCTTTCAAAAAATTCGCACTTCTTAGTAAGATTAGGATTTTCAACTGATGAAACTGTATTAGGTATTTTAGCAAAACCACCAATAAGCAATTTCAATTTTGCAGATTATGCAATATTTAGTGTAAGCCAAGGAGGTTGTCATGTTCGGCTTATAGAAATTGAGCGACCAAATGATAGACTTTTTACAAAAAAATTAATGCCCGCTAATAAACTACAAAACGCTCTTGGACAAATCCACGATTGGAGCGAATGGTTATTATCTAATAAACAAACTTTCTTCAACTCATGTTTTCGCTTACTAAAAAACTCACCAAAGTTTCCTAAAAAAACAGAAAACGGTAGTTTTATATATTGTCAAAAGAATCAACTTGATGCAACTTGGACTGGATTTGGAGGAAATGAATATTGCTCATTTGAATATGTAATAATTTTAGGTAGATGGAGTAAATTGGATGAGAAAGAACAAAAACGCTTAATGTATTTTAACAGTAAATATTCAAAAGAAGATATCCAAATTAGGACTTATGATAATTTCATAAGAAAAGCGATAGATGGACCAAAAAATTTGTGGTGAGAATAAAGCTTCAGGTAACAGGCGTTTGGCAAGATTGCGAATTTTGTGGTAATTTCATGTTTATATTTCGCAAGAAATTTTATCTTTAACAGAAAATAATCAGTTCCGAAGTTCGCAACCTCGCCAAGCGCCGGAACGTTATAAGCCATTTTTGCCGAACGAAATAAAAAACAACTTATGAAATCAATTTTTATCGCATTAATTTCTTTGACAATTTTTTCTTGTAAAAATTCAAATCCAATATCAACAGAAGATGAAAGTCATATGGAATTGCACAAGGAAATGGATAAAGTTGACGCAGAATATGTAAAATTCGAAAAGCAATTGATAAGTTTATATACATATTCAGAAAAAAATCCTGAAAAAGCAATTTTGAAAATTGATAGTTTATTAATTGCGTTTAAGAGAGAAAAAGATAATTATAAATCACAAATTAAAGAGAGTGTTGAAACTCAATTACATTATTTTAAAGCAGAATTATTATATCAACTTTCGAGGTATTCTGAATCTATTAAAGAATTAGAGTTTGATGATTTCATTTATGGTGATGAAGCTGCTGGTTTAGCAGCAAATTACATAAAATTAAAAGATAATGAAAAAGCAAAATTATATATTAACAAAATTGGAAAAGGTTTTTATATATATGATTATGCTCTTGGAAACTATTATGAAAGTATCGGAGAAAAAATGCAAGCGCAAAAAGTATACGATTCAATAAAAAAAAACAAGCGTGTAAAACATTATGCTTATTACAAATTAGCTGTAAATCGGCTTGAAGAACTTGAAAAAAGCAATCCAAAACTTCTCAATGAAATTTATTTTCCGCCTGGAAATCCAAGTTTCGAAATAGCTGATTCTGATAATGAAAACAGAACTAAAATTTTTGATTTGATGGATAAACTTCCAGAAAATAAAAATCGAACTGAAATAAGAATTGTAGAATCTCCACAAGAAAATGATAAAAACTATTATTGGATAAGAGTAAAAACCGAAAGTGACAAAACATTTAATTATTATATTTATAGAGAAACTTTTGAAATAAAGTTTTTAGACACAATAAAAAATAATCTAATGACATTAGAAGAATGGCGAAAAAATAAATAAAAAAAACGGCTTATAACAGGCGTTTGGCAAGAT
This sequence comes from Flavobacteria bacterium RIFCSPLOWO2_12_FULL_31_7, assembly GCA_001800945.1. Classification (GTDB taxonomy): domain Bacteria; phylum Bacteroidota; class Bacteroidia; order Flavobacteriales; family Flavobacteriaceae; genus Flavobacterium. The sequence goes on along the minus strand of MGWJ01000081.1, from coordinate 5,360 downwards.
TGCTAATTTTGTAGTAAATTCACGTTTATTTCTCGCAAGAAATTTTATCTTTGATAGAAAATAAACAGTTCCTAAGTTCGCAACCTCGCCAAGCGCCGGAACGTTAAATACAAGTTTTGTTGAATCGAGAATGCTGAATAAAATCTGATTATTTTTCCATCTATTTAATCGAATTCTTTTCTCCTATTTTCATTTTTTTAAAAAATCTAAATAAAATACTTGAAATGGAAAAAATGAGTTAATTATGATTGCGAAAAAAGGTTGAATCGGTAAAGTTTACTTGAATTAGTTTGTAAAAACTTGTAGAATCGGAAATCGTTTCTTGAATTGGTTTGTGAAAACTTATTGAATCGGAAAGCGTTTCTTGAATTAGTTTGTGAAAACTTATTGAATCGGAAATCTTTTTTTGAATTAGTTTGCGAAAACTTGTTGAATCGAAAATCGTTACTTAAATTAGTTTGCGAAAATGTTGGAATCGATAAAGACATTCGAAAACTGAAAACCAAAAATGAGAAAATTATAAAAAACCTGTATTTAACAGCGGTTTGCTAAAATGGCGAAAATTCTGATAAATTCACGTTTTTATTTCGCAAGAAATTGTATATTAGCATCAAATAAAAAACTTACGAAGCCGCCACTTCAGCAAGCCGCGGCCCGTTGTGCGTCAGTGTGAAAAACGAAACGTAAAATTAACATCAAAATAAATTATGAAAAACAAAATTTTTATCTTTACAGTATTAATTATTCTATTAACAAGTTGTGTTCCAATGAAACAATCAAAGGTTCCAACTGAAACAAATTTTAATTCAAATAATGGAAATGGTTTGGTAATTGGAACTGTTACTTTTGTTCATCCTAAAAAGAAATCTCCTTTTGATAAATATAGATTTCATTTGACATATGAGAATGAAAATATTGAAGAAGCAAAAAGCAATTCTACATATTTTACTGTAAATGTAAACCAATTTAATGGTCGATTTAATGGTGAATTGAATGAAAATAAAACTTTTCCTTTTGTACTTGAACAAAAACCTGGGAAATATAATTTTGATGGATTTTGGTTTTTTTGGAATGGTGGTATGATAACAAGTGAATTTAGTAATCCTGTAAATTTTAGTTTGCCATTTACTGTCGAAAAATCTAAAATAACATATATTGGAAATATTATTGTCAACGTAAAAACTAAATCTAATCCATATATTGAAATTACCGATCAACTTAATAGTAACATAAACTATTTCAAAGAGAAATATCCAAATATTGATTGGAATTTAGTAACTAATAAAACTATCAAAGAAGGAGAAAACGGAAATGGTTTTATAAAACTTAATAAATAAAACACCGAACGCACAACACACGTTTTGCGCTATTGCGAATTTTGTTTAAGCTGGACGTTTTTCTTTCGCAAGAAATATATCTTAGCAAGAAAATAATCAGTTCCGAAGCTCGCAACAGCGCAAAGCGTGGGAACGTTATATGCAAGTTTTGACCAACATTATGGAAAAAGAAATATTTGAAAAAGCATTTATAGAAAACTTAAACAAAAACTTTGAAGCTCATTCTAAATATTTTGAGTTTAAATTTTATACTTATCCTGAATTAGGAAGCTCAATATTTGAAATTAACAAATGTCTTATTCTTGAATTTTATCGAGCATCAATAACTTTGACAAACAATGTTTTGGAAAGAGTTTTAAAACTTGCTTTAATATACAACGAAGCTGGTATTGGTCCAAAACCAGTTGAAAACTGGAGTGATATTTTTTCAGTACCAAATGAAAAATATGGTTCTAAACAACTTGGAAATACGATTGAATTATGTAAGAAAGAAAACTTAATAACTGAATCTGAAAAAAATATTTTATTTGATACAATAAGAGAACTTATGAGAAACGGATTTTCTCATTCTGATCCAAGTAAGATTTTAAAACACTTACCAGACGAAACTCCAGTTTATCATGCAAATCTTTCAAATCCAAAAGAAATTCAAGAAATACAAGTTAACTATAAAACAATACCAATTTTTCAATCTATGCAAATGGACGAATTTGCAAAACAAAATGCTTTCGAGTATTTTAAATTTGTTTTTGAACTTATGAAAAAAATTGATGAAAGATTAAAATCAAAATATAATATAAATTAAACCTGCATATAACAGCGGTTTGGCTCAATAGCTACAATTCAATAAACAACACGTTCGATTTTCCGCTGGAAAATCTTACCTTAGCAAGAAATAATCCGTTCCACGCAGTCGCTACTGCGCCAAGCCGCGGCCCGTTGGCAGTAATTTTAAAACCTAAATAGATGATAAAAATTTTAACTACATATTTCTTTTACATAATCCCTATTGTAACTTTTTCTCAGGTTAAAGAAACTGAAGAGAAATACAAAAACGAAACAAAAAAGTTAATATCTGATTTAGTTGGTGAAATTAAAATTGACACTAAAACTGTTTTAATAAATAAACCAATTAGTTATGATTTAAAAAATTGTTTTGAAACCACATTTATAGAATCAGATAGCCTTACTGAAAATGAAAAATTATATGTAAAAAAGGAAATTGAAAATTCAAACGAATTTGAATGGACAAATGATTATGTAGATAATATAAAAATTGTAAAGAATAGTGAATACCAAAAAATTTTTAAAGATCTTATAAATGGTTGGAAGAACTTTAGAAGAAAACATGGTAAATCAATATTACAATTTTCAAAACCAATATTTTTAAGAAATTATTCAATATGCATAATTTCTTATTCTCATTCATCAGATTATTTAAGTGCATATGGTCTGACTACTTTTTATAAAAAAGAAAATGGCAAATGGATAGCTTTTGGAACAACATGTGAATGGTATTCATAAAAACTACTGCCAACAGGCGTTTGGCAAGATTGCGAATTTTGTAGTAAATACACGTTTATTTCTCGCAAGAAATTTTATCTTTAACAGAAAATAATCAGTTCCGAAGTTCGCAACCTCGCCAAGCGCCGGAACGTTATATACCAGTCGTTTAGAATCGAAAACACAAGAACAATTTCTAATATTTCAACATCTATTTTCAGAAAACGCTTCGCTCCTATTTTTGTTTTAAATTCGAAAAAACACAATTGTTTTTTTTAAAATTTTTGAGCTTTTAATTTATTGTCGAAAATGGAAGAATCCAAAATTGATAGCGGAAATAGTTTGCGAAAAAAATGGAGAAATGAAAATCGATTCTTGAATTAGTTTGCGAAAAAGCATTGCGTAAAAATAGCAGAATCGGAAACCGTTACTTGAATTGGTTTGCGAAAAAGTATTGCGAAAAAATTGTAGAATTGGAAATTGATACTTGATTTAGATTGCGAAAAACTTGTCGAATCGGAAATGCTATCTTGAAAAAGTTTGAGGAAAAGTATTGCGGAAATTGAGCGTTTTCCGAATTAATTCAGAAAACTTACGACGAGAATCTCATTGGAATAAAACAACCAGTATATAACAGCGGTTTGCTAAAATGGCTAATTTTGTAGTAAATTCACGTTTTTCTTTCGCAAGAAATTGTATCTTAGCATCAAATAATAATTTACGAAGTCGCCACTTCAGCAAGCCGCGGCCCGTTATGCACAATGCACCAAAAATTGCGAAATACACCTAAAATTTTATGAAAAAAATTGGAATTTTAATTTTTATATTAGGAATTGCTTTTTCTTGTAAAAAGGAGAATTATTTACCTACAGAACTTTCTTGTTTTAAATTTAACGAAGCAGATAGTATAATTACAAACTATCAAATTGAAGATAAAGCTTTAGAATTTAAGGAATTTTCTACTTTGTTTGGTTTCAAACTATGTGCAGATGAAAAGTTTAACAAAAACATATATCAAAAACATATTAATGAACATAAAATAAAAGATTCCTTAATATATATAAATGGAAGAATGAAACCATTTTACGTGAGGTTTGAAAAATTCAATAACAAAATTTGCGAAATTAGTTTTCATTCATTTGAACGAGATAAATTTTTGACATTCCCACAACATTATCTTTTTTCATCTGATAAAGAAATACTAATAGAAAAAGCGAAAAAAGAATTAGAAATTGAAATAGACGGAAAAGGATATAATTCCATTAAAAAGGAAAAGGAAGAAAGTTTACAATCAAACTTTGATAATTTACTTACAAGTTTGACAAAAAAATATGGAAAATACAATTTCACAGAAAATAACGATTGTACAAAAACAATTGACAATACATATGATGACAAAATTAAATACAAAAAATATTATTGGATAATTGAAAACACACTTATAACTCTAAAATATGAATATTTTACACCAACTCGAAATTTTAAAAATTATGAAGGTATAGATGTTAAAACAATTTTAGAAGATGTATATATAGTTTATGAAAATATTACATTAAATAAAAAGAGAAAAGACTACGAAATAGAAGTTTATAAAAATGGATTTAAAAAGCAATATATAAAAGAATTTGAAAAAAAAATATGGAAAATACAATTTCACAGAAAATAACGATTGTACAAAAACAATTGACAATACATATGATGACAAAATTAAATACAAAAAATATTATTGGATAATTGAAAACACACTTATAACTCTAAAATATGAATATTTTACACCAACTCGAAATTTTAAAAATTATGAAGGTATAGATGTTAAAACAATTTTAGAAGATGTATATATAGTTTATGAAAATATTACATTAAATAAAAAGAGAAAAGACTACGAAATAGAAGTTTATAAAAATGGATTTAAAAAGCAATATATAAAAGAAAACTCAAAAAAAATAGAATATGAAAAATCAAAAGATTCATTAGATAAAGATGACCAAACAGAAATCGATAAGAATTTATAAAACAAAGCACTGTGCATAACAAGCGTTTGGCAAGATTGCGAATTTTGTAGTAAATTCACGTTTACATTTCGCAAGAAATTTTATCTTTGATAGAAAATAATCGGTTCCGAAGTTCGCAACCTCGCCAAGCGCCGGAACGTTGGTGGTAATGTTACGCGAAAACTGCAAAATAAGAACTAAATATGTCAGAAAGCATTAAATACATTTGTGAATGTTGCGGAAAAGAACACGAAGAATGGCCTTCTTTGACTTACTCCTCACCTACTCATTATCATAATTTAAACGAAGATGAAAAGCAAACAATTGCTGAACTTACTTCTGATTTTTGTGTAATTGAATATGATGACCAAACGGACAAATTCATTCGTTGTACTTTAACACAAAAAGTTATTGACCATTGTGAAAATTTAGAATATGGACTTTGGGTTTCGTTAAGCGATAAAAGCTTTGAAGATTATTCAGAAAATTTTAATAACGAAAATCACGAAACAAAATATTTTGGTTGGTT
>MGWJ01000080.1 GCA_001800945.1 Flavobacteria bacterium RIFCSPLOWO2_12_FULL_31_7 | reverse complement strand
TTAGGACGTTTAGGTTGGTTTTTTATGGTTTCACCAATTTGGTTACTTGCCGTAAAACTAGCTACCATGTTATTTAACATATCACTTCCTGCTTGTGGCGAATTCGGTAATAAAATTAAATTACTATTCGTATCTGCACCAATCGCTTGTAAAGTATCATAATGTTGAGTCACAACAATTAAAGCTGAAGCTTCTTGAGAATTAATTCCTACATTGTTTAAAACTTCTACACTTTCTACTAATCCACGTGCAATTTCACGTCTTTGATCTGCTATACCTTGACCTTGTAATTTTTTACTTTCTGCTTCTGCTTTGGCTTTTGCAACAATTCTGATACGTTGTGCTTCTGATTCAAATTCTGCTGCTGTTTTTTCTCTATCCGCAGCATTAATTCTATTCATAGCATTTTTTACTTGAATATCTGGATCAATATCTGTTACTAAAGTATTGATAATGTCATAACCATAAGTGGTCATCGATTCGTTCAATTCTCTTTTAACTGCTATAGCAATATCGTCTTTTCTTAAAAATACATCATCTAAAATCAATTTTGGAACTTCTGCTCGAACTACATCAAATACATAAGCTGTAATTTGATCATGTGGGTATTCTAATTTATAAAAGGCTTCGTACACTTTAGTTTGAATGACATTAAATTGAACCGAAACTTTCATTTTAATAAAAACGTTGTCTTTGGTTTTTGTTTCAATAATAACATCTAATTGCTGAATTCTTAAGTTTACTCTTCCAGCAATTCTGTCAATAACCGGAATTTTTAGTTGTAAACCCGAACTTCTAATGCTGGTAAATTTCCCAAAACGCTCAATTACTACAGCGGTTTGTTGTTTGACAGTAAAAAAAGAACTTAAGAAAATAAATAGTCCAAAGACCAGGATAATGATTAAAAATGGTGACATAGTTGATTAATTTTTTAGTTATACTTATTATACGTTTGTTTTTAGTAAAAGTTACAATAATTAAATTATTATGTTACTTTTACGCCCTAATTTATATTTATGAAAAAAGTTTTAATTGTACTATGTGCCTTATTTTCAATAGTTGTTGTAGCACAAAGAGGTCACAAAGACAGTAATCGAATTGGTATTAGTGGTGGTTTAACTCAAATGAGTATTTTCACAGATAATTTTAATGTGACGCCTCAACAAGGTTGGACAGGTGGTTTTCACGTGCGAGGAAATTTTTATAACGATTGGCAAATGAGTTTCGGTATGTTTTTTACGTATAGTAATTTCTCAGTTCAAACTAGAAAAGTGGTTTCTGTTGTAGATACGAATTATAAGTTATCTGCCGTTCAAATTTATATTATGCCAGGTTATGTTATTAGTCAAAATCATTTTAATATTGAATTTGGTCCTGTTCTTCAAATCAACGATAAATTGGTTATTGATAAAGATCAAGAAAATAACTTTTTAGTAGATCAACCTTTGTTAACTGCAAAAGATATTGTAGATGTAACTAAAATTAACGCTAATATTTACGCAGGAATCAACGTAGGTGTTAAAAATTTTAGATTGCGTTTAGGTTATCAATACGGAGTGAATAACTTTTTTAATAGTTTAAATAGCAACGAAAAAGTGCCTAATATTGGTGAAAAATTCAAAGGAAACTTAGGAATAGCAAGTGGACAATTGACTATTTATTTATAAAAAACTTACAAAAAATAAAAATCGAAAGGGTAAATATTATATATTTACCCTTTCTTAGTTAAAAACTTAAATCTATTTATTATTATGAAGAAAATTTTATTATTACTATTAGTTTGTTCTACAATTCAGTCTTGTTATTATCTTGGTGCGGCTATTGAAGCCCCAAAAATGCGAAGTGAATATTCCGAAAAAAATAATGCAATTCCTCCAGATTTTGGTATGAATAATACAGTTTTAATTCTTAAAAAAAGAGGTGGTAATTATAATCGACCATTAAAAAGCGCGATTAAGAAATATTTAGGTGAATATGTTTATTTAGAAGTTAAAGAAAATGTAGATGAAAAGTATCAAGATAAAAATAAATATAGATATGTATTTGATTATAGTAATGGTAAAAGTTTCTCAACTACAACTAAATATGGAAATTTAGCACCAACAACAGATACCAAAACATTAAAAAAGTTTTTTATTTATGATAGACTTTTAGATAAAACATACCAATCTGGAGCTGAATTTCATCAATTTCAAAAAGGATTAAAAGTTTATTTCGAAAATCTTGAAATCAAAAGACAATCAGTTAAATAATACTTTTTGTTTATAAAATGAAGTAATCTGTTTAAACGAAACCTATCAAAAAGTAACTTACTTCGATCACGAGTAAACACAAAAAAGCCCTGAAATTTCTCAGGGCTTTTTTTTATAAAGTATGTATCGCTTTTTCAATTCTACTAACCGTTTCTGCTTTACCAATCATTTCAATAATATCAAACAAATGTGGACCTTTTAAAGCGCCTACCAAACTTAATCGAAGCGGTTGCATCACTTTTCCCATTCCAATTTCGTTGGTGGTCATCCACTCTTTTAAAAGGGTTTCGATGTTTAGTGATTTGAAATCTTCAATATTTTGTAATTGCTCTATCACTTGTTTCATTAATTCTGGTGTTTCTTCTTTCCAGTTTTTAGCTGCTTTTTCATCGTAAGATGTCGGTGCTTCAAAAAAGTAATCGGATAAATCCCAAAGTTCCGTTACGAAATTCGCACGTTCTTTTACTAAGGAAACCACTTTTGTAATATCTAAAGCAGTCGAAATTCCTTTTTCTTCTAATAAAACTTTAAACGCTTCAGCTAAACTTTCATCCGTTTGCTTCTGTAAATATTTATGATTGAACCATTTGTTTTTCTCTGGATCAAACTTCGCACCCGATTTATGAATTCGTTTTAAATCGAATTTTTCAATCAATTCTTCTAACGAAAAGATTTCTTGTTCTGTTCCATCATTCCAACCTAATAATGCTAAAAAGTTAATCACGGCTTCTGGGAAAAATCCAGCTTCTCTGTACCCTTTTGAAGTGCCTTCCGCCGTTGTCCATTGTAAAGGAAATACTGGAAAGCCTAATTTATCACCATCACGTTTGCTTAATTTTCCATTACCAACTGGTTTTAAAATCAAAGGTAAATGGGCAAATTCTGGCGCTTCCCAACCAAATGCTCTGTATAACATTACGTGTAAAGGCATCGATGGTAACCATTCTTCTCCACGAATAACGTGCGAAGTTTCCATCAAATGATCATCTACAATATTCGCTAAATGATAGGTTGGCATTCCGTCAGACTTAAATAAAACTTTATCGTCTAATAAACTCGTTTCAAAATTTACTTCACCACGAATGATATCTTGTAAATGTAAGGTTTCGTTTACCGGAGTTTTAAAACGAATCACATAATGTTCTCCATTAGCAATTCTTTCTTCTACAATTTCACGTGAAACATTTAATGAAGTATCTAAAGTTTCTCTAACGGTATGATTATAAATAAATGTTTTACCATCTGTTTCTGCTTGTTTACGTAATTCATCTAATTTTTCAGAAGAATCGAACGCATAATACGCCCAGCCAGAATTGATTAATTCATCTGCATATTGTTTGTAAATTGCTTTTCTATCTGATTGACGGTAAGGTCCGAATTTTTCATTTTTACCAATGGTTTCATCAGGAGCAATTCCTAACCATTCTAAAGCTTCAAAAATATAATCTTCTGCTTCGGCTACAAAACGATTTTGGTCGGTATCTTCTATTCTAATATAAAAAGTTCCACCATGTTTTTTGGCAAATAAATAATTAAAAAGCGCGGTTCTTACACCACCAATATGTAAGGGTCCTGTTGGACTAGGAGCAAATCGTACTCTAACTGGTTTTGACATTGTTGTAATTTTTTATGCAAAGATACTATTTTGGAACACAGATTTAAGAAATTATATAAATTTTAAAAATTTCTTAAATCAGTGTTTTTAATTCTTTATCAACAATATTATGAAGCTATTAACTTTTTACTATTGACTAATTACTAAAAACATCGTACTTTTATCAGTTATAAACAATTGATTAACAATTTTGGAAAAGAAAGCTATCATTTACGATAAACTGGAAGGTTTTATTAAGAAGTTTTACACGAATGAGTTGATAAAAGGAATTATTCTTTTTACTGCGATTGGTTTGTTGTATTTTATTTTCACCTTTCTGATTGAATATTTCCTTTGGTTTTCCACTCAAGGTCGAACTATTTTGTTTTGGTTGTTTATTGCTGTGGAAGTTTTTCTACTGTCGAAATTCATATTACTTCCTCTTTTCAAATTATTTAAAATTCAGAAAGGTTTAGACTATACCGAAGCCTCAAAAATTATCGGAACACATTTCGATGAAGTCAAAGATAAATTACTAAATTTTTTACAATTAGCAAACACAGCCACGCCAACTGAATTGGTTTTAGCTTCTATAGAACAAAAAGCAAATAGTTTACAACCGATTCCTTTTTCTAACGCGATTAATTTCAATAAAAACAAAAAGTATCTACCATTTGCGTTAATTCCGTTGTTGTTTATTTTCTTCTTTTATATTTCTGGAAATTCGGATGTCATTTCTAAAAGTTTTGCTCGTGTGGTTCAGTACGATAAAAATTTCGAAAAACCTGCTGCATTTAAATTCGAGATTGTTTCGAACAATTTAAACGTGGAACAAAACCAATCGTTTAAATTGGTTGTGAAAACTGTTGGAAAAGTGATTCCTGAAAATGCTTCGATAATTATCAATAACGAAGAATACTTTTTGGAAAATACGACTCCAGGAAATTTCACGTATCAGTTTGATAATGTTCAAAAAGATATTTCTTTTCATTTTAAATCGAATGAAATTACTTCTTCCGATTATGTTTTGAATGTGGTAAACGTGCCAACGATTTCTTCGTTCACGATGCAATTAAATTTTCCAAACTATTTAGGTAAAAAACCAGAAGTTATTCAAGGAACTGGAAATGCTGTAATTCCAGAAGGAACCATCGTAACCTGGAAACTAAATACATTAGCAACAACAGAAGTGAAATTCAAGAAAGATTCTTTGGCAACTCTTTTTTCGAAAAGTGAGAATCAATTTTCTTTGACGAAACGAATTGTGAATAACACCGATTATCAAATTTCAATTTCAAACAAACAATTAAAAAACCATGAAAACTTACAATATAAACTAACGATTTTAAAAGATCAGTTTCCTAGTATTTCAGCTTCGGAAACTCCAGATAGTTTAAGATTAAAACAAAAAGTTATTATCGGACAAGTTTCTGATGATTATGGTTTATCTAAATTACAAGTAGTTTATTATGATAGAAACAAACCAAATATTTTTTTTAGAAAAGGTTTAGTTTTAAAAAGTAAGGTTGTAGATCAGTTTGTGTATTCATTTCCTGATGGAATTGCGTTACAACCTGGTATAATTTACGATTATTTTTTTGAAGTGTTTGATAATGATGTAGTTAATGGTTTTAAATCATCTAAATCTTCTGTTTTTTCTCATTCTGAGTTAACTCAAGATCAAAAAGAACAAAAATCGTTACAAGAACAGCAATCAAACATTAATAGTTTGCAAAAAGCATTGGACAATCAAGACAAGCAGTTTGATGAATTGGAGAAATTAAAGAAACTCGATAAGCAAAAAGATAATTTAGATTATAAAGACCAAAAGAAGATTCAAGATTTTATCAATCGTCAGAAGCAACAAGACGAAATGATGAAAGAGTTTTCTGAAAAGATGAAGGAAAATCTGGAGCAATTTAAACCAGAACAAAAAGATGAAATGAAACAAGAGCTTTTAAATCGTTTAGAAAAAAATGAAAAAGAAGCGGCTAAAAATGAAAAGCTTTTAAAAGAATTAGAAGAGCTGACTAAGAAATTAGAGAAGGAAGAATTGTTCGATAAAGCCGATAAGTTAAAACAACAAGCCAAAACTCAACAAAAATCTTTAGAGCAATTGGTGGAATTAACTAAGCGTTATTATGTAGAACAAAAAGCTGAACAATTAGCTGATAAATTAGATAAGCTTGCAGACAAACAAGATAAGCTTGCAGAGAAAGACAATCCAACCAAAGAAAAGCAAGAAAAATTATCTAAAGAATTTGATGATTTAAAAAAAGAATTGGATGCT
>MGWJ01000079.1 GCA_001800945.1 Flavobacteria bacterium RIFCSPLOWO2_12_FULL_31_7 | reverse complement strand
ATACCGCAAATCCATTTGATTTTATGGATATGATATCCTTACAAGGTAAAACTAATTTCTTCGAAAAAAGAGTGGCTGAATATCAAAAAGCTGGTGTAATGAACACCGATACTGATGCTCAGAAAATTTCTTTTGACGCTGATTTTTAAGAATTAGCCACAAAGACTCAAGGTCTCAAAGAAATATAAACTTGGTCTAAGTTTTAAAATCAGACTAAAAATCACCACAAAAACAAAAAAAAAACTTCGCGTCTTTGTGGCTAAAACTAATACAAATAACCCGAATCAGTAAAGGGATTTGCTGGTTCACAAAACAAAAACTATGTACGTAATAAAAAGAGATGGCCACAAAGAGCCTGTAAGTTTCGACAAAATCACAGACAGAATTAAGAAACTGTGTTATGGTTTAAACGATTTAGTAGATGCTGTAAAAGTAGCTATGAGAGTTATTGAAGGATTGTACGATGGTGTAACTACTTCAGAATTAGATAACTTGGCGGCAGAAACAGCGGCTTCAATGACCATTGCTCACCCAGATTACGCGCAACTTGCAGCTCGTATTGCAATTTCTAACTTACATAAAAACACCAACAAATCGTTCTCAGAAACGATGAATGCGATGTATCATTATGTAAACCCAAGAACCAATCAAGCCGCACCACTTTTATCAGAAGAAGTACATAATGTAATTCAAGAAAATGCAGAATATTTAAATTCTCATATCATATATAACAGAGATTTTAACTACGATTATTTCGGGTTTAAAACTCTAGAGCGTTCGTATTTACTTAAAATTAATGGTAAAATTGTAGAACGTCCACAACACATGTTAATGCGTGTAGCGGTTGGTATTCACTTAAATGATTTACCAGCAGTTTTAGAAACGTACGACTTAATGTCGAAAAAATTCTTCACACACGCCACACCAACTTTATTCAACGCAGGTACACCAAAACCTCAAATGTCTTCTTGTTTCCTTTTAGCAATGCAAGATGATAGTATTGATGGAATTTACGATACGTTAAAACAAACGGCAAAAATTTCTCAATCGGCAGGTGGAATTGGATTATCTATTCACAATGTTCGTGCAACAGGTTCCTACATTCGTGGCACAAACGGAACATCAAACGGAATTGTCCCGATGTTACGTGTGTTCAATGACACGGCACGTTATGTAGATCAAGGTGGAGGAAAACGTAAAGGAAGCTTTGCCATTTACATCGAAACTTGGCATGCTGATATCTTCGATTTCTTAGATTTGAAAAAGAATACAGGTAAGGAAGAAATGCGTGCGCGTGATTTATTCTTCGCAATGTGGACGTCAGATTTATTCATGAAACGTGTACAAGAAGATGGATTATGGACGTTAATGTGTCCGAATGAATGTCCAGGTTTATATGATGTTCACGGGGAAGAATTCGAAGCACTTTATACTTCGTACGAAGCTGCTGGAAAAGGTAGAAAAACTATCAAAGCACACGAATTATGGGAAAAAATTCTAGAATCTCAAATTGAAACTGGAACGCCATATATGTTGTACAAAGATGCAGCCAACAGAAAATCAAATCAGAAAAATTTAGGTACGATTCGTTCTTCGAATTTATGTACTGAAATTATGGAATATACTTCGAAGGATGAAATTGCAGTTTGTAATTTAGCCTCTCTTTCGTTACCAATGTTCGTAGAAAACGGTGCTTTCAATCACGAGTTATTTTATACGGTTACCAAACGTGTAACGAAAAACTTAAATAAAGTAATTGATAGAAATTATTACCCAGTTGTTGAGGGTGAAAATTCTAACAAACGTCACCGTCCAATCGGATTAGGTGTACAAGGTTTAGCAGATGCTTTCATCATGCTAAGATTACCTTTTACAAGTGATGAAGCGAAAAAATTAAACCAAGAAATCTTCGAAACAATGTACTTTGCTGCTGTAACGGCTTCAATGGAAATGGCTAAAGAAGAAGGACCATATTCAACTTTTAAAGGTTCACCAATTTCTCAAGGAGAATTCCAATATAATCTTTGGGGATTACAAGATTCAGATTTATCTGGTCGTTGGGATTGGGCCAATTTAAGAAAAGAAGTAATGGAATTTGGAGTTCGTAACTCGTTATTAGTAGCGCCAATGCCAACTGCTTCTACATCTCAAATTTTAGGAAACAACGAAGCGTTTGAGCCATATACTTCTAATATTTATACACGTCGTGTATTGTCTGGAGAATTTATCGTGGTAAACAAACATTTACTAGAAGATTTAGTAAAATTAGGCTTGTGGACTGAAGATTTAAAACAAGAATTAATGCGTGAAAACGGATCGGTTCAAAACTTAAACATTCCACAAGACTTAAAAGAATTATACAAAACCGTTTGGGAAATGTCTATGAAAGATATTATCGACATGTCGCGTCACCGTGGGTATTTTGTTGATCAATCACAGTCGTTAAACTTGTTCATGCAAAATGCTAATTATGCCAAATTAACATCGATGCACTTTTACGCTTGGCAATCAGGTTTAAAAACAGGAATGTATTATTTACGAACAAAAGCTGCTGTTGATGCCATTAAGTTTACCTTAAATAACGACAAAAAAGCAGAACCAATTGTGCAAACTGCACCAAAAGAACAATTAGAAGTAGTGCAAGCTGTTGAACCAGTTGCAACTTCTGCAATGTCTGCTGAAGAATACAGAGCTATGATTGAATTAGCTAAAAATGCTGGTCCAGATGATTGTGAAATGTGTGGTTCTTAATCAGAAACTCGAATAAAAGAATATTCATAAAACAGCCATTTTTAAAGTGGCTGTTTTTTTATACCTTTGTAAAAAATAAAATTATGTCAAAAGAAAAAGGAGTTTATACAGGAATTATCGAGCAAGATGCTGACGGAAATTTTTTCTGCGGACCTTACATGTTAGATTATAAATTAGTCGTTTCAAAATTTAAATTGGGCGATGAGGTAAATATTAAAACAATAATTGAAAATCCTAGCGATAAAAGTTATGAGAAGTATCCAAAGAAATCCAATTTGTTTTTCTTATCTAACTTAAAAGAGTAAATTTTAAAGTCTTCATTTTGAAGGCTTTTTTTATAGCTTTAATTTTTTTGTATTTGATTTTTAATTCGTGAATTCGTGGCGAAATATTTCTATCTTCGTGCTTCGAACTTCAAACATCCAACTTTTTATGATGCACTGGGAACAACTTTTATCTTTAAGACGACAAGGCGACACAAGTAAACGATTACGAAAAGAACAAGACGACACCCGTTTAGGTTTTGAAGTGGATTATGATAGAATTATTTTTTCTTCAGAATTTCGTTTGCTTCAAGATAAAACACAAGTGATTCCGCTTTCTAAAACGGATTTTGTGCATACGCGCTTAACACATAGTTTGGAGGTTTCTGTTGTGGGTCGTTCTATTGGAAGATTAGTGGGAAAAAAAGTGTTGGAAAAATATCCGCATTTACAAGAAATTCACGGCTATCAATTAAACGATTTCGGTGCGATTGTAGCAGCAGCTTGTTTGTCGCACGATATCGGAAATCCGCCTTTCGGACATTCAGGTGAAAAAGCTATTGGAGAATATTTTTCATCAGGAAGCGGACAAAAATACAAATCGGAAGTTTCTGAAAAAGAATGGCAAGATATTATCGATTTTGAAGGTAATGCGAATGGGTTTTCTATCTTGACTTCAAGTCGAGAAGGTGTAGAAGGTGCCTTGCGATTATCGTATGCGACTTTAGGAACTTTCATGAAATATCCAAAAGAGAGTTTGCCTAAAAAACCGACAAAAAATATTTGTGATAAAAAATACGGCTTCTTTCAACAAGACAAAAAATTCTTTCAAGAAGTTGCTTCCGAATTAGGTTTGATTTCGAATAAAACCAATCCAGATGTCGGCTATTTTCGTCATCCATTAGCGTTTTTAGTGGAAGCGGCTGATGATATTTGTTATACGATTATTGATTTTGAAGACGGAATAAAATTGGGTTTAATCAATGAAGATTTCGCGTTGGAATATTTGATTAAACTAGTGCAAAAATCTATCGATTCTAAAAAATATAATGAATTAAAAACCAAAGAAGATCGTATCAGTTATCTGCGTGCTTTAGCGATTGGAAGTTTAATTAACGATGCGGTTTCTATCTTTATGGAAAATGAATCGGACATTTTAAAAGGCGAATTTTCAGTTTCCTTGATGGATAAAAGTCAATACAAAGCGCAAATTTCTGATATTATCAATATCAGTGTGAAAAACATTTATCAATCAAAAGAAGTTATCGAGAAAGAAATTATTGGGTATAAAGTGATTCATACTTTGTTAGATGTTTTTACGAATGCTTACATCAATACATCTAATAATACGGCAACGAATTCCGATAAATTAATCATGAACATCTTGCCAGAAAAATACAAAAGCAATAAAGTAACGATGTATGATAAATTATTAAATATTTGTCAATTTGTTTCTTTGTTAACCGATGGAAAAGCGATTGAGATTTATAAAATTATTAATGCGACTAGAATATAATTGTAATAAATGAAAAGAATTTCTAAAATTCTTGCATTTTATATATAAAGTATTAATTTTGAGGTCTTAACAAATAAACAACCTACTATTTATGAAAAAACAATTATTTTTTGTTTTTGTGTTTTTTATTTCTCTAGGATTTTCTCAAAATTCTAGTCAAAAAATACAAAATTTTATTGATGAAAATTATACCAAATTAAATATCAGTGCTTCGGAGAAGTCAAATTGGATTATTGAATCTGAAACCAATTCTGAAAGTACCGGAATTACTAATTATCTTGTTTTACAAACTTTTAATGGCGTTAAAATAGATAATAATTTCATGTATTTTTGGATAAAAAATGGAGAAATTATCAATGAGCCAGAAGGTTTTATAAGTAATGTTTCTCATAAAATCAATTTAATTCAGCCAACTTTAACTGTGTTAGATGGTTTTTCAACTGCTTTGACAAAAGTTAACGAGCCTGTTTTTTCTTCTTCAATCGTTAAATCAGAAAATAATAAGTATAAATTGTCTAATGGTGCTTTATCGGAAGATTTAGTTTCTGCGGAATTAGTATATTTTCCAAATCAAAATGGAGATTTAATTTTAACTTGGAACTATGAGTTTTATTCTCAAAATACAAACCATTTATGGAAAGTTAGAATAAATGCTGAAAACGGAGAATTATTAGAAAAAAGAGATTTAGTTACTAAATGTGCTTTTGGCCCAAATCATAATCATTCTAATTGTTTGCTAAAAAAAGAATACAGTTTTGAAAAGGCTGCATTTACTAATCAAGCAAATGCTTTACTAACTCCTGGAACTACCAATTACAGAGTTATTCCTTGGAATTATGAAAGCCCAAATCATTCGGCTAGACAATTAATTACAAACCCTGAAGCTACAACTGCTTTAGCACCTTTGTTGGTTGCGGCATCGCCTAATGGTTGGCATAATACAAATAATACAATTGGTGGTGGTACAGCAGCGACTCAATTTGCCATTACAAGAGGAAACAACGTTTTTGCTAAAGATGATTTTGATAGTAATAATTCTGGAGGAATTTCTCCTTCAGGAGGAACTTATCCTAATTTAACTTTCGATTTTCCTTATCCAGGGAATAATGTAGCAGCTGGGACTTATATTAATGCTGCGGTTTCTAATTTGTTTTACATGAATAATATCATGCATGATTTATGGTATCAGTATGGTTTTAACGAGGCAAATAGAAATTTTCAAGTTGTTAACTACGGAAGAGGTGGTTCAGGTAATGATGCTGTTAATGCAGAAGCACAAGACGGTTCTACATTAACAACACCAAACTTAAATAATGCGAATTTTTCAACACCAGGTGATGGATCAGCTCCAAGAATGCAAATGTATTTATGGAACTCTAACCCACCTAAGATTTTAATTAATTCGGGAACTTTAACAGGGAATAATTATTCATTAAATGACAATGCTTTTAATCCGGGCCATGTGAATTTGCCAGTTGCTCCAGCATCGTTAACTAATGATTTGGTGTTGTATCAAGATGCTAATGCAGAT
>MGWJ01000078.1 GCA_001800945.1 Flavobacteria bacterium RIFCSPLOWO2_12_FULL_31_7 | reverse complement strand
GTTCCAATAAATACCGCGCATGTATTCACGCCAACCGATAATTTGTCGTACAAAACCTTCCAGTTGATTATAAGCAATTTCTTCGGGACGATTTTCCCATTCTTCGATAGCGCGATGGATAACTTCTAAAGGTGAAATAAATTTTACATTCATCGAAAAAGAAATTCTAGAATGATATAACGACCATTCGTTGGGCGTCATCGCATCTTGATAACTTCCAAAAAGCGCCAAACATTCCGTTACAAAAAAATCTAATAATGCTAAAGATTGTTTTCTCGTGGTGGGCCAAACGAAGTTTTTAGCATCAATAGTTCCAATAGTTTTAATATCTGTTTTTTGAATTTCTGAAACAATTTCTGAAACATCTGTGTTAAAAACTAGGGGAGAAGTAGGCTTATGGTCTTTGGGTAGTTTTTTTCTGTTATCGCCGTCGTAGTTCCACTTTCCAGTTAGCGGTTTGTCGCCTTGCATTAAAATGTTGTGCTTTTTACGCATCATGTGATAGAAACTTTCCATCAATAAGGTTTTTTTACCTTCGAAGAAATTGCCCAATTCATTTCGAGTACTCAAAAAATGTTCGGAATCTACAACTGAAGTCGAAATGGAAAGTGACTTACAAAAACTTTTCAAAAGTTCATCCAAACGATATTCATCTGGTAATTGGTATTCGAAATGCGTAAATTTTTCTTTTTCAATAAGTTGATTTAAATTTTTATCAAAAGCTTGTAAATTGTTTTCATCATTTAAATGATAATAAATCACATTATGATTTTTCTGTTTTAATTCTGCTGCAAAATTTCGCATCGCAGCAAAAAAACCAACTATTTTTTGAATATGATGCGTCGCATAATCCGTTTCCGAACGAATTTCCATTAAAACATACGTAATGGAATCATCCGATTTCTGAAACCAAGAATGATTACTATTTAATTGATCTCCGAGAAGTAGTCGTATTGTTTTTGACATGGGTTTGTTTTTTATCTTTTTAGATTTTTAGGCTTTAAATTAATACCTACTAGGTTTTTGAAACCTTGCAGGAAATTTTAGTTATTTATTACTTCTACATTTATCACTGCAATATTTTACTTCACTCCATACTTTTTCCCATTTTTTGCGCCATGAGAATGGTTTCTGACATACTATACAGATTTTATTGGGTAGGTTTTCTTTTTTGACTCCTCGCATTTTTAGGTTGATTTGGGTTACTCACGTGTTTTTGTAAAATTCGTTTTCCTTCCTGTTTGACTTCATCTTTCTTTCTGAAACTCCAAACAATATCGCTGGCGTATTTTCTGGTTTCTTCAATATTTACAATAGGTGCAGGATAATCTTTCCCGATTTTGCAATTATAAAATTGTTGTTCCATTTCGTTCATTTTCCAAGGTTCATGTAACAAATGAATAGGAACTTCTGCTAATTCGGGTAACCATTGTTTGATGAAAACACCTTCCGAATCATGTTCTTCAGAGTTTTTTATCGGATTGTAAATTCGAATTGTATTAATTCCTGTTGTTCCAGATTGCATTTGAATTTGTGGATAATGAATTCCAGGCTCGTAATCTAAAAATTGCCGGGCTAAAAAATGCAATTCGCGCCAATCTTGCCATAAATTAAAGGTGAAAAACGAAACCACCATCGCCCGCATTCTGAAATTGATATAACCTGTGGCCACCAAACAACGCATGCAAGCATCTACAATAGGTACGCCAGTTTTACCTTCTTGCCAAGCTTTAATATAAATTTCATTTTTAGGTTTGATTAAACTATCGTAAGCTCTGTTGGCATTTTCGAATTCCATTTCACATTCATCTTCAAATTTTTGCATAAAATGACAATGCCAATGTAATCTTGAGACAAAATTTAAAATCGCTCGTTTGTTTGAAGAGTTTTCATAATGTTGATTGGTATATTGATACACCATTCGCATACTGATATTTCCATAAGCTAAATAGGGAGATAATCGGCTACAGCCTTTTCTACTTAAAGCGGGTTTTGAAATGTGTTTGCTGTAATTGACATAACGTTCTTTTACAAAACTGTCTAAATAGCGCCAAGCTAAAGTTTCGCCACCTTGTTGAAAATTTTTGTTTGGAAGGATAATTTCTTCAGATAAGGTTTCGCCTTTTACTGAATCATAAAAATCAGCATCCAATTTAATTGTTTTTATATCGGATTCATTTAAAATTTTTGGATTGGCACGCATAACAGCTTCCCAGCGTTTGTCCCAATTTTGTCTTGATTTTAATTTTCTGATGACGCCGTGTAATTGAAATTCTTTCCAAATGATATTGTTTTGTTTGAAAAGTTCTTGCATGGCAATATCTCTATCGTAAGTAATTTTATTGCCAATTTCTTGATGCGAAAAAATGGTTTTTACTTCAAAAATTTTAAAGATTTCTGAAAATACAAATTCCGCTTCGTTATGGAAAAAATAAAAGTTATTGTTTGACGGTTTTAATTTCTGTTGTAATTCTTGGATTGATTCGTAAATAAATCGCCAATGCCTTACATCAGCATCGTCATATTTCATGACAGACGGTTCGAAAATATAAATCAATAACAGAGGTAAATCAGTTTGGTGTGCATGAAATAAGGTTTAGTTATAAATGAAAGGTAAGTCGCGTTTAAACCAAACTATATTTACGGCTTTCTTTGTCAAAATTTACAGAAGTGAAGTTGTTGTTTTATTGGGTTTTGCATAACTCAATCGGTCTATTCTTGTGGTTTTGTGATAACTGTCTAAACCTGAACAAGTAATCGTAGCTGCTTTTTCAAGATCTAAAAACCCGTCTTGTAGCAAGCAATCTTCTGGAAAATAAACGGCTTTCACTTCGCCAATAACCAAAACGGTGTTATTTATAGTAAGAATTGTTTTTTCTTTGAATTCCATCGCCAATTGCACGACACTTTCAGCGACAAAAGGTGCGAAAAAGTTGTTTTTATAGCTTGGATTTAAATTAGTTATTTCAAATTCCGATATTTCTCTATCGTATCTTGCTGAGGTTTGATGCGCTTGTTTGAAAATGTTTTCTGTAATATGATTGATAGTATAAAATCCAGTTTCTAGAATGTTCTCCAGTGTATGGCGTTCCACAATTCCAGGTCGGAAAATCATTCCAAACAAAGGCGGATTACTTCCGATATGTAAAATAGAATCGATAATAGCTAAATTAGTTTGTCCTTTTTTATTTTGAGTTCCAATCAAACCAACGCTTTTAAAACCGCCTAAACTATTGGCAAAATGAACACGTTCTTGTTTTTCCATGTCCATAATTTGCGCAGAAGTAATTTGCTTTTGTTTCGAATTTAATTTTGTTTCACCCATTTTTTATCGCTATTTAGTTGAAAGGTGCCAATATGTTCTTTGTTCCATTCATGTGGCGGAATTAAGGATAAAAAATAACTTCCATTAGAAGTATATAAGTGATATGTTTCTCCAATAATGGGTTCAAATGAAAATTTCGAATTATAAATTAATTCATTCCATTCAAATTCTTCCATCAAGCTTTGATATTGCTGTTTTAATTCCTTGAATTTATTTTCAAATTCTTTATTCACATTTCGTACTCCACGACTTTTCCAAGCCGCTACATCGTCTACTTTGATAATTGGTGCGCCTACACTTGTGGCGTAAGGCAAAAAACTGGCGTTGTATCCTTTTTCTTCAGAATAAACTACATTATCTGGTACTGCTTTTTCCATTTTATTCTGTTTTATCGCTTTGATATTTTATTGTTTGAAATCGCCCTTTGTAAATTACATTTGAATCTGTCAATGCCTTCTACACGTTTGGCGGCATGTTTGGTTTTGCAATTTTCTACACGTTTTCGCCAAAGTTTATAGCTTGAAAATTTAAGTTCTTTTTTCATTAACGCTTTCACATCAGCTTCGGCTAATCCAAATTGAAATTTGATCGCATCAAAAGGCGTTCTATCTTCCCAAGCCATTTCAATGATTCTATCGATGGCTATATCATCTAATTCGGTTTTTTGAGCAACTGGCATTATTTTGTTTAATTAAATTTAAATAAAGTTAAACAAAATTACACAATTAAATTTGATTTTCAATTACGTATTAAAATAAAAAAATCCGCTACTAAAAATTTAGTAACGGATTGATATAAAAATAAGTTGCTATTTTAGAAAAGTGTAGCTACCTGTTCGTTTACAAATTCTAAGAAACGTTCGTCTTTTTCAGTGAATGGATCAATAACATGACTGTCGATATCAATTTGACCAATATTCACACCATTTACAAACAAAGGCACTACAATTTCTGATTTCACTGTAAAGCTGCAAGCAATGTAATTATCTTGTGCAGAAACATCTGGAACAACAAAGTTAGCATTGCTTTCTGCAACCTGTCCACAAATTCCTTTTCCGAACGGAATTACGGTATGATCAGTTTCCGCTCCTACATAAGGTCCAAGGTGTAAAGTTTTAGCTTCATGATTAGCAAAATAAAAGCCAACCCAATTGTAGTAAGAAATATTATCTTGTAATAATTGACAAATATTTTTTAGTTTTTCATCTCTTGTAACGTCACTAGTTACAATGCTTGTTACTTGCGGTTTTAAGTTTTCGAATTGCATTTTTTATTTTTTTGCAAATTTATGTATTAATAAGTAAGTAAAAATTATATTTTTGTTAAAAATCGCACATTTTGAAAAACACTATAAATCAACACAAACCCTTTTTTGTTTTCTTACTGAAGTTTGTTTTGTTCTATTTCATTTTTACATTAATTTATAAATTCTATTTGAATCAATTTAATGCAGATAACAAAGAAGTAGATGGAATAACGGAGTTTGTGGCGCATCAAACTAAAAACACGTTGGTTTTTTTTGGTAAAGATTGTGAAATTAGAAAGCATGAATTCGAATCTTCTTTTAAAGTGATATATTTCAACAAATATTTAGCGCGTATCATTGAAGGTTGTAATGCAATTAGTGTAATTATACTTTTTGCTTCATTTGTGTTTGCTTTTTCAGCCAAGTTTAAAAATACATTTTTCTTTATTTTATTTGGATCGGGCTTAATTTTTCTGTTGAATATTTTAAGAATTGCCTTGCTTACAATTGGTTTATATAATTATCCAGAATATGAAGAATTCTTGCATAATATTGTTTTTCCAGTAGTTATTTATGGTGTTGTTTTTGTGTTGTGGATCATTTGGGTCATTAAATTTTCAGCTTATGCAAAACGTAATCACTAGCAAAAAAAATCTGGTTCTTGTTGGTGTTTTAATTTTTGCACTAATTTTGGTCAGAGCTTTTGAAAGTAAATTGTTCTATGATCCTTTTTTAGAGTTTTTTCATAGCGAAATTCAAAATAGACCTTTGCCAAAATACGACAGTATAAAGTTGTTTTTGGGTTTGTTTTTCAGATATTTAATTAACAGTTTGATTACAGTTTCTATATTATATTTACTTTTCAAAGAAACTTCAATTGTAAAATTAACCTCTTTTTTATTGGCTGTTTTCTTTGTAATCCTAATTGCAGCTTTGTTTCTTATTTTAAATTTCTCTTCTCAGCCTGATTATTTGGTTGTTTTTTACATCCGAAGGTTTCTAATTCAGCCTTTGTTTTTGATCTTGTTCGTACCTGCATTTTATTATCAGAGAAAAGTTCAATAATTTTTTGTAACTTTATATAAAGTTATATGAAATGAAAGTCACAAAATTCTCAGGTGAACAAGTTGATTATCAGCCAGAAAAATTAATTCGTTCTTTAAAAAAATCTGGAGCAGAAGATGATGTGGTGTCAAAAATTCTCCAGCAAATAGAACCTCAATTGTATGATGGGATTTCTTCCAAAAAAATTTACAAACTCGCATTTCAATATTTAAAAAATTATCCAAATGCCACTGCGGCACGATATAACCTCAAATCGGCTATGACAGCACTTGGTCCGGCTGGTTTTTATTTCGAAAAATATATTTCAAAAATTCATAAAATTTTGGGTTACACTACTCAAATTAATTTGATTTTTAAAGGAAAATGCGTGTCCCATGAAGTGGATGTGTTACTTTTAAAAGATAATTTGATAACCATGATTGAATGTAAATTTCATTCTGGGAAAGAAGCAAAAACAGATGTAAAAGTACCTATGTATATTTTATCACGCTTTAATGATCTAAAAGAAAAGAAGCATGAAATTTTTGGACAACTCAGATTGATTGATTCCTGCTTGATTGTGACAAATAATAAATTTACGGAGGATGCTTTGATTTTTGCCAAATGTTCCAATTTAAAAATGTTAAGTTGGGATTATCCACCCAAAAATGGTTTAAGAGAAATTATTGATCGTTTAAAAATATATCCTATTACTTGTTTGACAACTTTAACAATCAATGAAAAAGAAAAGTTGTTAGCGTCTAATATTATTACCGTTAAAGATTTATTATCAGAAAAAAACGAGCTTGAAAATTTAGCGTTAAGTAAAATTAGAATAAAAAGAGTGTTAACGGAAGCCAATCAATTATAAATAGTTTGTTATGAAAATTCATTTTTTAGGAGCAGCAAGTACGGTTACAGGTTCTAAATTTCTAGTCGAAACTGATGGATTAAGAATTTTAGTAGATTGTGGAATGTTTCAGGGCTTAAAAACCTTGCGGGAATTAAATAGGGAACCTCTAAATGTTTTACCTAATACTATTGATTTTGTGATTTTGACTCACGGACATTTGGATCATTGTGGTTGGTTGCCAAAATTAGTGAGTGATGGTTTCGAAGGAAAAATTTTCTGTTCGCATCCAACAAAAGAAATCGCTCGTTTAATTATACAAGATAGCGCAAAAATTCAGGAAGAAGAAGCTGAAATGGCGAATAAAAACCAATATTCTAAACATAATCCAGCCACACCTTTATATACTTTAGAAGAAGCCAAGCGTGTGTTACCAATGTTTCGAGTAGTAGACCCCAATTTAGAGGTGAAATTAGCAGATAATTGTTGGTTTAAATTATTTTACGCCGGTCATGTTTTGGGTGCTTGTTCTTTAGAATTACATGTAGAAGGTAAGGTTTTGGTTTTTTCGGGTGATATTGGTCAAGATGATGATGTTTTGATGTTTCCGCCAATTAAACCGAAACAAGCAGATTATGTTTTTTTGGAAAGTACGTATGGAAACAGAATTCATCCACAAGAAAATGTTTTGTTGGAATTAGAAACCATTATTAATAATACTGTTAACAGAAATGGAAATGTAGTGATTCCAAGTTTTGCCGTTGAAAGAGTACAAACTATGATGTATTTGATATGGCAATTAAGAAAACAAGAACGCATTCCAAATATCAAATATATTATTGATACTCCAATGGGAATTAGTGTTTTAGATATTTTTAGAGAAAATTTGAAATGGCATAAATTAACAGCCAAAGATTGCGAAGAAATGTGTGATACCTTTACTTTAATTTCCGATTATCAAGATACCGTTGCGGCAATTTATGATGAAAATCCAAAAGTAGTAATTGCTGCAAGCGGAATGGTTACTGGAGGAAGAGTACTATCCTACTTAGAACGATATATTATGGAACCTGAAAATACAGTAATATTAGTAGGCTTTCAAGCCGAAGGTACAAGAGGTAGAAGATTACTTGAAGGAGAAAAAGAAATTAAGTTCCATGGAAAGTTTTATCCAGTTCATGCCAACATCATTTCTATTGAAGGTTTATCTGCTCATGGCGACCAAAACGATTTGTTAAATTGGATCAGCGAATTGGAAAAACCACCAACTAAAATATTTTTAGTTCATGGAGAAAATTCTGCACTTGATTCACTTCGAATTAAGATAGTAGAACGTTATAAATATGAATGTCAAGTTCCCATTTTAAATCAAGTCATTGAAATTTAAGTCTTAACATTATTTTAGATAAATATTTTCATATATTTGCCGTGATGAATTTCAAAAGACACATAAGCGTTTTATTG
>MGWJ01000077.1 GCA_001800945.1 Flavobacteria bacterium RIFCSPLOWO2_12_FULL_31_7 | reverse complement strand
TAATTTTTATTTCAATAATTTTTCACTAAAAAAATCTAATTCCCATTTTCTATACTATTTTCACTCTCGTTATCTTTTCTCCACTCCAAAATTAAAATAACAAAAACTGTTATTTTTTTCTCGTTTCAAAAATAAAATAACAGAAATGGTTATTATTTTTTTCGTTTCAAAATAAAATAACAAGAAATTTGGCGGCATTTTTGATTTGAAAAATTCATCAAAAACTAAATAGTATGCAAAAGGGAAAAACAATAAGTAAGCTACTAGGCTTGAAACAAGTAGAATTGGCAATGCTTTTAAAAGTGAGTAAAGGGCAATTGGCAATGTATGAAACTTTTAAAAGAAACTTACCTATTTCGGCACTGTTACCACTCGCAGAAATGTTGCGTTTTATGAAAGAGGAAAGTTTGAAATCGGGTAGTTCAGAAGTAATGCAGTTTCAAGCAGCACAAAAGAAAAAAGTTTTGGCGCACTTACTAAAAGAAAATCAATTCAAACAAAAGTTGTTGGAGCGAAAACTTGAAAGAGCGGAGCGTAAATATCAAGCCAATAAGACGGCTTTGCAATTGATGCAGTTTTTAGAAAAGGAAGCCACTAAAAAAGGAGATTCGCCAAATAATTTAGTAAAAGTGATTGAAAGAAGAGCTGCAAATGAATTGGAAAAAAACAATTGGGATGTGGTGGCTAAACTTCAAATTCAAAAAGAGGTGTTGGTAGCGGAAGCGGAAATACTTTTGAAATTTATGGTTTGAGATGTGTGATATACGAACAAAATTGTCAAAGTGGTTTATGGGAGATTTTTTACAGCATGACAAACTTTGGCGGTTTTGTTTTGCGTAAGTTGATTATGGGATTCCTCCTAAGGTCGGAATGACAAACTAATTGCATAACTTATATGTTCTATTTTGAGCGAAGCGTCTTTATTTACAACGCTAAATAAAAAACCTATGTTTCTACGTGGTTTAAAAAAAACTTATATGTCTTATATGTTAAAACGAAACCTATTTCCCAATACAATATCTAACTTCTCTTTATTCATAAGGGTTTAAGAGGGTAGAGGTGTATTGTAGATGTACAAAAATATATTTTTATTTCTTTAACTTTTAGTTTGAATAAAGATTTGTGTAGTTGCTATTTTACTTCCATGACTTTAATAATTTATTACTTAATGTTATAGTTATTTACTTTTAATATTTTAAAAAAAAATATAAAAACTAAATTGTAAAAAATTTCTTTTACGCAGACCGCTAGTGTTTACTCTCTTTTTGATAGGTATATTTTTTTATTTACGCTTTTTGAATATCTAAGAAAAACGCAATATTTTAATTTATTTACTTATCATTTAATATAGCAAAACTAAATTAATTTGAATTTAAATGAAACTTTTATCTGTAATTTTTAAAAATAATCTAAAACCGTAAACATTTGCTTTAAAAACCGTAAAATAGAAATTATTACTTCATATATCTTTGCAATATTTTTTGATTAAAATAAATTTAAAATTATCTATTTCTTAAACAAAAGATATAATCAGGTAGAATTACCTAGATAAAAAATCAGGTATTTTTACGCATATCAAAATTTAAACATTTATATATTTTTACCGCAAATTAACAAGATTCAATTTACTAAATGAAACAACTCCTCAAACCATTAGTTTTTAGCTTATTGCTGATTACTACATCTTCAAATGCCCAAGATATTCTTTGGGAAAAATCATACGGAGGCAAACATGCCGAATATTTATTTGATGCTCAACCCACAGCCGATTATGGATTCATTTTAGCTGGTAGCTCTATTTCTGGTAAAACTGGAAATAAAGAAGATGCCAATAAAGGTGATTTAGATTATTGGATTTGGAAAATGAATGAAAAAGGCGATTTAGACTGGCAGAAAAGCTTTGGTGGTTCCGGTGTCGATTTATTGCAAAGTATCCGTTTAACTTCTGACGGTGGATATATTTTAGCTGGGATTTCAGATTCCAAAAAAGGTTTAGACAAACATGAAGACACGAAAGGCAATGATGATTTTTGGATAATAAAATTAAATGCTAAAGGTAATGAATTATGGCAAAAAACTATTGGAGGTAGTGGTCAAGAAAAATTGCATAGTATTACTTTAACGGCTGATGGTGGCTATTTGTTAGGTGGTTCTTCTGCTTCATACAAAACTCGAAACAATTCAGATGGCACCACAGATTTATTTGGAAAGTCTGAAAATACTAGGGGTAATTTAGATTATTGGGTAGTTAAACTTAAAAAAGACGGTACAATTGAATGGCAAAAAACACTTGGTGGAAAATATGTTGATGAGCTTAAAGCTGTAACGGTATTGTCTAATGGTAATTATTTAATTGGTGGAACATCAAACTCCCCAATTTCAGGTGATAAAACAGAAGATAATTTTGGTTTAAATGATTATTGGTTACTTCAGTTAGATACTACAGGAAATGTAGTTTGGCAAAAATCTTTAGGAGGAGATTTAGATGAAAATCTATTTGCTCTAACAGCTACAAATGATGGTGGTTTTATTGTTGGAGGAAATTCTAATTCAGCTACATCAAATACTAAAACAAAAGGTAGTCAAAAGGGTAGTGATTTTTGGATAATAAAATTTGATAAAGAAGCAAATATGTTATGGCAAGAAAATTATAATTATGGAGAACGTGATGTATTAACTTCAATTATTGAAAATGAAGATGGAACTTTTTTAATAGGTGGTTATGCGCAAAGTGAAGTAAATAGTAATAGTTCTTTGGTATCAAAAATGAAAAAGGGAGATAAAGATGGAATAAACGATTATATAGCATTAAAAATTTCATCAAAAGGAGAAGAAATTTGTACTCAAACATTTGGGAGTAAAGGAGAAGAAGTGATGAAGAAAATGTTAGAAACAAGAGATGGAGGCTATTTGTTGACAGGAACTTCTAATGGAAAGGCTTCAAAAGATAAAAACAATTCCATTGGAGGAAATGATTTCTGGGTAATGAAATTAAAAGATAAAACCAAACCTGAGAAAGAAAAATTACCAATAGAAGCTTTTCCAAATCCGGCATTAACTTATACAAATGTAATTATTGGTTTTGATTATACCTATGGAACTGCTAATGTGTATGACTTAAATGGAAGACAATTACAAAGTCATAAATTAGATGGAAACAGAACCTTGCCAATTGAAATGACAAGTTATCCTACAGGGATTTACATTGTAGAAATAGTAACAGATAGAGAAAAAAACAGTATTAAAATTATAAAGAAATAAACTATGAATAAGTTAAATATATTGATTTGGTTACTTTTTTCTTCTTTATTATTTTGTCAAATTGAAGAAAATAACGTAGTCAATACCAAGTTACCAACTATTGTTCCTCCCTCAACCGAAGCATTTTCATTTACAAAGTATGGGAATCTTCCAATTAGTGAATTCACTGGAATGTTTAATTTAAGTGTTCCTGTTTATAGTTTTAAAGCGAACAAAATTGAAGTACCTATTTCTTTAAATTATAGTACTAATGGATTAAAAGTTAATGATTACCCAACAAAAACAGGAATGTCTTGGCTTCTAAATGTAGGGGGTGTAATAACTCGTACAATTAAGGATCAACCTGATGAACAAACTATTGGTGGGAATTATAGAGTAAAAAAATCTACGCTTGAATTAAATAATTTAAACACGGCAGACGGCACTTCAGGAGCAACTACACTAGTTTCTTATATTGAAAATCCATCATTTGATAGTGAAGCAGATGTTTTTAATTATAATTTTATGGGATATTCTGGAAGTTTTATTTTAGATGAGAACTATAATCCGTTACTTATAAATGAAGAATCAGAACTTAAAATAACAATTTTAGGAGATTTAAGAACACAAAGAGAATTTTTAATTATAACTCCAGACGGAATTAAATATTATTTTGGAGGAACAAATGCTGTTGAAAGCTCATTTAAAAATTCAATTGATGGCGATTTACCAATTGGAGATACAGCATATCATTTAACAAAAATAATAGATAATGAAAATACAGAAGTTTATTTTGAGTACACCAACTCAAATGGTCTAACTCAAATAGGTAGAAATGAAAGTGTAAGTATGTTAACATATAATGAATTTCCGACAGAATGTTTACCATTAATTTCTCCACCTAGCGGTGTTGTTTTTTCTTCACAATTTCAAAAAATTTCTAATATAAAAGTTATAAGTAAAGTATTTAGTAATGTTAATAGTGAAAGTGTAAATTATTTTTATTTAAATGTTAATGGAAAAAAAATATTAGATAAAATAGAAATATTAAATAAAGTAAATAATGTTGACCACTTAATAAACAGGGTTAAACTAAATTATTTAGGATTAGATGCATTTTCTCAAAACAATTTTGTTAAAAGATTTTTCCTTCAAAGCATTGTTTTTAATGATGAATTTCAATTAAATAATAATAAAAAATTAATTTGGAGTTTTGAATATGATGACCCATTCGGTTTACCTGATAGATTATCTTATGCTGTTGACGAATATGGTTATTATAATGGTAAAACTAATAATAGTACAATGCTACCAAAAGTTCATATCCCACATCAATTTCCTGGTGTAGCAAATAATTATATTTATCCAGGTGCTGATAAAACAGGTGATTTTAATTTTGCAAAAAAAGGCACATTAATAAAAGTTAACTACCCTACAAAAGGATTCTCATTAGTTGAATATGAATCAAATCCATTTAAGAAAGATGTTTATACTGATTATGAAAATTACATCTTTTCAAATGATGGAGTTACTAATGCTTCTATTCCTGGGGTGAATAATTTTAGTGAAGAAAACGTAACATTATCTCCAGTTTTCAAAGACCAATTAGTTAAGATTTATTATACAACAAACTCAAATAATTTTCCAGCAAACCACACAGTTCGCTTAAATTTAAAAGTTACAAACATTTCAGATAATTCAATAGTTTATGATAACCTAGTTAATATAGGGATGGTATCTTCAACAAGAGAATTCGAAGTTAGTATTTTAAAAGATAAGTTATATAAATTTGAAATTTTTATTTTTAATCCGTCGACTATCGCCTTAGGAACATATGTAAATGCTACATTAAAATTTAAGTTATTTACTGATATAACAACCATACAAGGAGAAGGGTTAAGGGTGAAGAAAATAATAGATTATAGCAAAAATAGTATTCAATCTGATTATAAAAGATTTTATTATATGCCAACTAATTTATTAAATTTACCTGTACATCAACAGCCAATTAAGTATCCTTATACAAATAAATATTTTAAATATTCCATGGTATGGAAATTAAGACCAGCAGGATGTAATGGGAGTGCAGGAGAAGGAGAAGCAGATTTAAGTGCGTATTTAGCAAGATTCACAACACTTACTTCTAATTCAATTTCAGATTATTTTAATAGTAACGGTTTTGGAAATATTGTAAATCCTGTGGTAGTAACCAGTTTTGGAGGAGATAATTTTGAAAATGGAGGAGTAGAAAGAATTTATCATACAGACACTAATTTTTCAGAATATGGGTCTGTTATGTTACAAAATTATAATAGCGATAATGATTTTAACACCGCAATCGCAAGTAATGACTTTTCAACTTTAATCAACAATAATAGTACAATAAGTGGTGATCTGGTTAAAGAATACTACTTTAAAAAAATAGGGAATTCATTCTTTAAACAAAAACAAATAAATAAGATTTATCAAAAAACAAGAACCCCATCATATATAAATTTAGTTGGAAAACGAGTTTTTGATATTGCTTTATATACTGAGCAAAATCCTCACATACAAGGTACTGCTACATCAAATTATTTTTTAAAACAATATGCAACTTTAACATTTAGAAATATATTAGAGTCTAGTGAGCAAATAGAGTATTTTGAGGATATTCTTATGCCTAATATTACATTTAGTTCAAATGTTGAATCAGAAGGGTCTATTGTTCTAGTAGATGAAACTAATGATTCGGGTTTCAAAAAAATTATTACTACTCAGAATTATGAGTACGGAACTTTAAGAGGTTTGCCAACTATAGTTACAACAAATACAAGTGATTCTACTATTGTAAATAAAACAGTTAATACTTATATAAATACAGCCAGTAGTTTACCAAGTATTCCAGGTAATCAAAATGGAATTTATACGAGTTTAATTTCTCAAAACAGAGTAGG
>MGWJ01000076.1:2745-8968 GCA_001800945.1 Flavobacteria bacterium RIFCSPLOWO2_12_FULL_31_7 | reverse complement strand
GAAATTTCAGTATTAATATAGTTTAAACCATCAGTATGTTCAAAAGTTAAAAATGGAGGCGGATTACTATCATTATCCGGATTATAATTCGCATATAAATCTACAGGGGTATTGTTATAAACACCATTATAAATCGCACCATTTTCTGTTACAGGAAGATTTACATATCCGCTAACATTGGCAATTTGTTTTTGATTCATTACATATTTCATATGATCCACACCAATTGAAATATTATAATGATCGTTAACAAAATATCCCATTCTGAAATTAGTTTGTGGAATAGTCATTCTTGCAGGATTTATATAATCAATATGATATCCTTTTGGTTTGTCGCTAGCTTGGGCATTGTGAACTACAAAATCATAATTTTCTCCAGAAAAATGAATGTCGGAAGTAGAATATGTTTCTCTATTTCCACCCCAAAAAACGTAAAATTTACCTTTATTATGTGCCGTATATTTTTCTTGAACGACAGGTAAATCAACTTGGTTTTCTGTTTGAGCGAAACTTGTTATACCTATTAAGGCAATAACAAGTGTAGATATTTTTTTCATTAGGGTAAGTGGTACTATTTTATTCTTAAAATTTGTTTATGGTTTGTCTGATTGCTACTAATTTTGTCATTAAACCTTCAAAATAATCTAAATGTAACATGTTGGCACCATCACTTTTGGCATTAGCTGGGTCAAAATGTGTTTCGATGAAAATTCCATCTACGCCAGTTACAATTCCGGCTTTAGCAATGGTTTCAATCATATCTGGTCTTCCACCAGTTACACCACTTGTTTGATTAGGTTGTTGTAAGGAATGTGTTACGTCTAAAACAGTTGTTCCAAATTCTTTCATCGTAGGAATTCCTCTGAAATCAACAATCATATCTTGATAACCGAACATGGTTCCTCTATCCGTAATCATAAAATTATCGTTTCCGCAATCTTTTACTTTTTGAGCCGCGTGTTTCATACTTTCCGGACTCATAAATTGTCCTTTTTTCAAGTTAACGGTTTTCCCCGTCTTTGCAGCCGCCACAACTAAATCTGTTTGACGTACTAGAAATGCAGGAATTTGTAAAACATCAACATAAGCCGCAGCCATTGCCGCATCTTCATTCGTGTGAATGTCGGTAACCGTTGGTACGCCAAATTCTTTAGAAACTTTTTCTAAAATTTTTAATGCTTTTTCATCTCCAATTCCAGAAAAACTGTCAATTCTTGAACGATTGGCTTTTTTGAAACTTCCTTTAAATACAAAAGGAATTTGTAAATTATCTGTAATAGTAACTAATTTTTCTGCAATCTGTAAAGCCATTTCTTCACCTTCTATGGCGCAAGGTCCTGCTAATACAAAAAAGTTACCGCTATTTAAATGTTTAATTTGAGGAATATTATCTAAGTTCATTTGTAGTTGTTTATTGTTTTTTTAATTCTTGTGCAAAGGTAACTAAAGTTAGATGTTTAGCTGTTAGAAGTTTAAACTTTTTTTATTGAAAATCCTTTCGGACACATCACTTTACCTTTTTCAAATGTATTGATGTATATTTTTTTGTTTGAAGCCTTTTCATTTAAGTAAATTTCATATAAATCTAAAGTTCCAGCACCCATTTTATTGTTTTTACTCGGAAATGGGCAACAAGTTTCTAATAATCTATAGGTTATTTTTTCGCCATTTGGCCCTGTAATAGAATTAAAAAAGCGATTCACATTAGAATTATTACTGTTTTCAAATTTCGAAAAACCTAAATTGACAGGGTAAAATTCGCTATAACCATATTCGGAATCATTGGAAGTTTCTGTTAAAACAAATTGTCCGTATACAATTTTGGGTAAAATCGCAGTGTCATCAATGTTTTGAATGGTGTTTTTGGTGCTTATACAAGAAGCGAATAAGACTAGTAAGCTAAGTGCAAATATTTTACGCATGTTAAAATTATTTTTTAGTTTTTATAATTGATGAAGCTAAAGCTGCAAATATTATACCAAACGAAAAGGTTCCAAAAGAAGAAAAAATCATGTAGGCTTTTGTGTCAAACATTGCTTTTGCGTTTTCTACCTTCATTCCTTTAGAAACAGAATAACTTATCATTTTTGTAAAAAAATCTGGGTTGATATATTTTAAACAAAAATAAGTAGCAAATGGTGATAAAATCATAACGAAAATACCCAAAATGACTCCTGAAAGAAACCCTTGTTGCCATGACATCATACCATTGAAAAAGTTTTTTTTCTTATCAATTAAAAAAAGAATGTACACTCCGAAAATGAAAACATACATTAAATTAGTAAAAACGGGATGGTTAGCGATATTTTTATCATGAAATCCTAGATATTTTTCTAATTGAAACCACATGATTACTAAAAAAGTGTAGTATATTGCCCACTTAAATTCTATTTTAAATTTATTCATTTTGTGTATCTTTGAAGTCGAAATTAAAAAGCGTCTGCTTTAGCAAATAATTAAGGTTATAAAATGATTCATTTGTGAATTCAAAGTACAAATGAAATCGAAAACAAATATAGTAATTCAAAAAATAATATTTAAGAATATATGGAAGTAATTCAAGGTACTTGGCACTGGGCGGTTTCTGGTTTCTTAATCGGACTGATTATGTTGGTGTTAACCTATTTTGGTAAAACTTTTGGAATGTCATCTAATTTAAGAAATATTTGTAGTATGACTTTCGCCAAAAGAAAAATTGATTATTTTGATTTTGATTGGAAAGAGCAAAGGTGGAATTTATCTGTCGCTTTAGGTGCTGTTGTTGGAGGTTTTTTGGCCTCTTATTTTTTGATGGATTCTACTGATATTCTACAAATTAATCCTAAAACATTAGAAAATTTAAAGCTACTGAATATTGATGCTCCAAATGGAAAACTAGGTCCTGATGCTTTATTTAGTTTAGAAAATGCTTTTACGATCAAAGGTTTTTTTGTTTTATTGTTTGGTGGATTTTTAATTGGATTTGGAACGCCTTATGCGGGTGGTTGTACTTCTGGACATGCCATTTCTGGGTTGAGTAACCTGCAAATTCCTTCTCTTATTGCCGTAATTGGCTTTTTCCTTGGCGGATTAATTTCTGCTCATTTTTTAATTCCGTTAATTTTTGGTTCTTAGTATGAAGTTATTAAAATTTTTTATAGTTGGTATAGTTTTCGGAATTGTATTAACAAAAGCTGAAGCCGTTTCTTGGTATAGAATTTACGAAATGTTTATGTTTCAAAGTTTTCATATGTATGGAATTATTGGAACAGCTGTTTTCGTGGGTGTAACTGGAATTTATCTTATCAAAAAGAAAGATATCCAAGGTTTTAAAGGTGCAGAAATTGATATTCAAGATAAAGATTTCTCTTATTCAAGATATATTATTGGTGGTACTATGTTTGGTTTAGGCTGGGGATTAGTTGGAAGTTGTCCTGGACCCATTTTTATTTTAATTGGAAATGGCGTTTTATCTATCTGTATCGTTTTACTAGGAGCTTTACTAGGAACATATATTTATGGAATTTTAAAAAATAAATTACCTCATTAATCTTTTGTTAAATTGATATTTGTCATATTATTGTAACAATTGTTTTCGTAAATTTATATTAATAAAAAAGTATAAGATGAAAACAATAGTGCATATACAAAATCTGAAATGTGGCGGTTGTGTTTCCACCATAACAAAAAAACTAAATGCTTTAGATGATGTTTCTGAAGTTACTGTAGAAGTTGAAGATAATTCGGTTACTTTTGAATATTTGGATGAACATACATTAGATGTAGTTAAGGAAACTTTAGCAGAAATAGGTTATCCAGAAGATGGAGAACGAAATAGTTTAACTACAAAAGCAAAATCTTACGTGAGTTGTGCATTTGGAAAAATGACTTCTTAAAAAACAAAAGTGACCAATTGGTCGCTTTTGTTTTTTAAATGATTACTGCACTTAATCCTGCATCTTGTAGTGAAGCACATTGTGGTTTCAGTTTTATTAATTCTCCTGTTTTTACGGTGCATTGGCCTTTGTAATGTACCAAAATAGCGCATTGTTCGGCTTGTTCCCAAGTGTGGTCACAAATTTTGACTAACATTTCAATAACGTGATCAAAAGTATTGACATCATCATTGTATAATACAATTTCGTTATTCACGCCAACGGCTTCTTCAACTAATACTTCTTCTAATGTTTCTGTTAATGTGCTCATAACTAATAATTTATTATGGTGTAAAATTACTAATTTTTTGTGTATTTCAAACCTAACCAGTTATTTCTTTCCTTTTTCGATTCAAAAGTCAACCCTAATTTTTCACAACATTCGTTGATTGCTTCAAAATCTTCTGTATAAAATCCGCTTAATAATAAAACAGAATTGTCGTTCATGCAGTTCACATAAGTTGCCATGTCATTTAATAAAATGTTTCTATTGATATTCGCAATAAACACATCATATTTTTGTCCGTTATTCAACCAAGAAGCATCACCTTCATAAACCGAAATATGTTTGCAATTGTTACGTTCTGCATTTTCAATTGAGTTTAAATAACACCAATTGTCAATGTCAACGGCATCAATTGGTTGAGCCCCTTTCATTTCAGCTAAAATGGCTAAAATAGCCGTTCCGCAACCCATATCGATGGTTTTTTTATTTGTTACCTCTAATTCTAACAAATGCTGAATCATCATGTGAGTCGTTTCGTGATGTCCCGTTCCGAAACTCATTTTTGGTTCAATTACAATTTCATACTTCGCATTAGATGCTGGATGAAAGGGTGCACGAACATGACAAATTCCGTCTACATCAATAGGAGAGAAGTTCTTTTCCCATTCTTCGTTCCAGTTTACGGGCTCAATTTCGTTAGTAGTATATGAGATTTTGAAATTTTCGTTAGAAAGAATTTCTATATCATTTAAAATGTTTTCTGACCAAAATTCTTTTTGAACATAAGCTGCAACTCCCGTTTCTGTTTCTTCAAAACTTTCAAATGCTGTTTCTTCTAACTCAGCGATTAAGATTTGTGAACCCAATTCTGCGGGTTCGATAGTAAATTGATATTCTATATAGGTGTTTGCCATTTGGTCTTAAATTTTAGTCATAAAAAAATAGGAAGTAAAATTACTACTTCCTATTTAAATATTTTGATTTTTAATTAATATAATTTTGGAAATTTACTTGGATTTGCTTCATGCATGATTTCGTACACTTTTTCAAAGATATCTTCGGCACTTGGTTTAGAGAAATAATCTCCGTCCGTTCCATAACTTGGGCGGTGTGCCTTAGCCGTTAAGGTTTGAGGAGCACTATCTAAATGTTTGTAGGCGTTTTGATTCTCAATGATTTCTTGTAAAATGAAAGCACTTGCTCCACCAGGAACGTCTTCGTCAATAACTAATAAACGATTGGTTTTTGCAACTGATTTTACAATATCTTTATTAATATCGAAAGGTAATATACTCTGAATATCAATAATTTCTGCATCAATTCCGTTTTCTAATAAATCTTTAGCGGCTTGTTCTACAATTCTTAACGTTGAACCGTAAGAAACTAAAGTAATATCTTTACCTTCTTTAATCGTTTCTACCACACCAATTGGCGTTTGGAATTCACCTAAGTTGGTAGGCATTTTTTCTTTTAGACGGTATCCATTTAAACATTCAATTACTAAAGCTGGTTCATCAGTTTTTAATAAAGTGTTATAAAATCCAGCCGCTTTGGTCATATTTCTTGGAACCAAAACGTGAATACCACGAATAGCGTTAATAATCATTCCCATTGGAGAACCTGAATGCCAAATTCCTTCTAAACGGTGACCACGAGTTCTAATAATTAATGGCGATTTCTGGCTACCATGCGTTCTGTATTGCAACGTAGCCAAATCGTCACTCATAATTTGAATGGCGTATAATAAATAATCTAAATACTGAATTTCAGCAATCGGACGTAAACCGCGCATCGCCATACCAATACCTTGACCTAAAATTGTTGCTTCACGAATTCCAGCATCTGAAACACGTAATTCTCCGTATTTTTCTTGCATGCCTTCTAAACCTTGATTCACATCACCAATATTTCCAGCATCTTCACCAAAAATTAAAGTTTCTGGATAGGTTGCGAAAATTTTATCGAAGTTATCTCTTAAGATTAAACGGGCATCTACTTCTTCAGCAGTTTCATCATAAGTTGGTTTTACTTCTGTTGTTGAAGCAATATTTTGTTTCGATTCTGAATATAAATGCGAACTGTA
>MGWJ01000076.1:0-2734 GCA_001800945.1 Flavobacteria bacterium RIFCSPLOWO2_12_FULL_31_7 | reverse complement strand
TCTCTGTTTGAACCAGAAAGCATTCTTAATACTTTTCTAGCAACCACCAATAAATCTTTTCTAATCGGTTCTTTTATCGCCGCAATATCATTCGCGTATTTTTCAATGAAAACTTTATTTTCAGAGTTTTGTGCGACTTGATTTAAGATCGCAACAGTTGCTGCTTGATCTTCTTTAATAGCTGCTAGATAATTTGCCCAAGCTTCTTTTTTGCCTTCTAAAACTTCTTTTTTAGACGTTGATTCTATTTCTTCTAATTCTTCTACAGAAGCAATATTGTTTTCAATCATCCATTTTTTCATTTGTGCTACACAGTCAAATTCTGCTTCCCAAGCTAAACGTTCTGCATTTTTGTAACGCTCGTGCGAACCTGAAGTCGAGTGACCTTGTGGTTGTGTTAATTCGTTAACGTGAATTAAAACCGGTACATGTTCTGTTCTAGCCACTTCAGCTGCTTTTTGATAAGTATCTACTAATGCTGGATAATCCCAACCTTTCACGCGGAAAATTTCGTAACCGTTGTTTTCTTCATCGCGTTGTAAACCTTTTAATATTTCAGAAATATTTTCTTTTGTAGTTTGATATTTTGCATGAACTGAAATTCCGTATTCGTCATCCCAAACACTCATTACCATCGGAACTTGTAGCACTCCGGCAGCATTCATCGTTTCAAAAAACAAACCTTCTGAAGTTGAAGCGTTACCAATTGTTCCCCAAGCCACTTCATTTCCTTTTACAGAAAAGTTATTTTCAGCAGGAATTTCTGTAACATTTCTATATATTTTTGAAGCTTGTGCCAAACCTAATAAACGAGGCATTTGTCCAGCAGTAGGAGAGATGTCGGCACTTGAATTTTTTTGTTTAGTTAAATTTTTCCAATTTCCGTTTTCGTCTAATGAATGTGTTGCAAAATGTCCGCCCATTTGACGACCAGCGCTCATCGGATCAAAATTCACATCGGCATGACCGTACAAACCTGCAAAAAACTGAACGATGGACAATTCGCCAATAGCCATCATAAACGTTTGGTCACGATAATATCCTGAACGGAAATCACCATTTTGAAAAGCTTTGGCTAAGGCTAATTGAGGTACTTCTTTTCCATCACCAAAAATACCAAATTTAGCTTTTCCAGTAAGTACTTCTTTTCTACCAAGAAGACTACATTCACGACTAACGGATGCAATTTTATAATCGGTTAAAACTTCTTTTTTGAAATCTTCGAAAGATAATGTTTCTGCAGTTTTTGATTTGCTCATAATTGAAATATGCTTTGATACAAATTTAAATATTTTATTGCAATATTTTCATTTGATTGTAATTTTTATGAATAATGTATAATTTTATTCTGTTTTAAGTAAAAATAGTGCAGTAGAATTAAGATATATTACATATTATATAGGAATAATGTAAATTTATTGATATTTAAAACCATCTTCTTGTAAATAAAGAGGTTAAAGTTTTTGGACTTAAGGTAATGATAAATCGAATTCTTTCTCCGTAGTTTTTATTGTTAAGTTCCAATCCGTTGGAAGAATAAATTGGAAAAAATAATTCAAAATAATCTTGAACTAAATTCAAATGCACGCCGCTATCGTAAATGTATTTGGCGTTAAAACCTTGATTTTTATAGGTTCCAGCATCGCCATACAATTCAATCCAATTCCAAATATTAAAACTTGCATTTACGGTGAAAATGTATTGATTAGCAAAACGCGTATCAAAGATTGATTTAAATGCACCTTCGGCATTCACAAATTGACGACTAAATAAACCCGTACTTTCGCTACGACCAATTAAAGCATAATCGAATAAATAATCCGATGGCCTATCGATTCCAAAACTGAAAAAATCGTTTTTACTATCGTTATGCGTGAAAAATCCACCAAATGCTCTCAGATTTATATATCTATTGTTTTCAAAGAGTTTTCTGTACTGAATTTGTCCTGAAAATTTACCAAAAGTACTTGAAACTTGTAAATCAGTTCCGTATGAAAATTGCTTTACTAATTCGGTGTTAGCATAACCATATCTTAGGTTGAAGACAGAATAGTTTTCTGAGTTTTTTGTGGTGATTACATTTGATTTTTCTCGATTTACATATACTTGGCGAATTGTAATTCCTTCGCCTTCGTTTTTTCTGAAATTTGGATTTCTAAAACTTAAATTTATACTTGGAGTAATTTTGGTATAAAAAGCATCTGGAGCATAATGTAAACGAGTTCCCGAAATGCCATAACGCGTATTGTAGTGAGTGCTGTTTCGATTTTGATCATTAAAACCAAAGCCGGCACTTCCTGCAATTGTTCCTGTTTTTGTAGAAAAATTAGGTGTTATGTCATACGTAAACGGTTTGTTTATGATTGATTTATTGTTGAATTTCATTCCTAATAATAAGCCGTCGTATAAATTAAATTCTGCGGTTGGAACAAAGAAAATCTGATTGTATTTAGCATCTTCAATATCTTTGAAAAAGGTAAAACGAACTTTTCTGCTTCCAAAAAATCGGTTCTTTAATTTGTAACTATTATTGTTGTTATTGATTTCTGGAATTTCATAATTGGCATTCAAAACTAACTTACTGATGCTGTCATTCTTTGTAGAAAATGTAAAAACTTCCGAATCGTTTGCTATCCAATTTTTACTTATTAATTTGTTTTTATTGTAGCTATAAATTGAAATAGGCACTTTTGCATCGCCTACATTTTTTATGGAAACTTCAATCGAATCAGTT
>MGWJ01000075.1 GCA_001800945.1 Flavobacteria bacterium RIFCSPLOWO2_12_FULL_31_7 | reverse complement strand
GTTATAATTACTAAAAACATGCGTAAATTTTCCATCAAACTTCATCATGAAAATTCCAGCTTTAAAATCAATGGTTTGCAAACTTTTCACCCACATTTTATTGTCAGGATTGTAATTATAATTTTGCACTAATTTTAAATTTTCTAAAAATTCTTGCTGTGCTCTGTAGCCTTTGGTGTCTAAATCAACTGCATAAATAGCATATGAATCGTCAACAATGTAAATATATCCTTCAAAAACAGGTTCTTTATCACGTTTTGGGGTGACTTTAATTTTATAAATATAATTATTATAACTATCTGTAAATGAATCTTCTATTTTATACTTATAATAAGTAAATGCGTTAGAAGCAATTGGTGAAATCAAAGGAATATTGAAATTAATTGTGTTCTGATAAAAGTCGTAATTTGTTCCAATTGCGGTATTAAAACTGAATCCATTATCGTTTCCAGCAACTTTACTGGCAATAATCTCTTCTTTTAAATTGTTAGGTTTTTCAAACTTAATTTTAGAAACTGTTTCCGATTGATAAATAATTCCAGCTCCTGTAGAATCAATGTTCCCATCTAAATCACCAATTTCAACGCCCATAAATTTCTTTGGAATATCTTTTACTCTAAAAATTCCTCTAGAATAAAAATCAGCGGCAAATTTATCTGTTTTATCCGTGTTTTTTTTACGATTGGCAATTGCGCTTTTAATAATTCCGTTGGCCGGATTTTCGCCGCTTTTCACCACTACTTCTTCAATCGAGTATTCTTCATCTGCTAAAGTAGCATTAATTACTGCTGGAAAAGAATTAATTTCTTGAGTAATTGTTTTGGTTTTATAACCTAAAATTTTGAAAACCAAAGTATAAGTACCTGTTTTTTTTACGTTTAATTCGTATTCTCCATTTTCATTGGTAGAAGTACCATTGTATGTTTTTTCAACGGTTACACTAGCATAAGGCAAGGCATTCCCTTTTGAATCTGTAACTTTCCCTCTAATTTGTGCAAATGTAAAACTTGACAATAATGTTAAGGCGAATAATAATTTAATTTTCATAAGTGGCTTTTAATGTTTAAAGTTTATAATAGGCATTAGTATTCAAAAAAGGATTTTTGTTACAGAAATTTCTTAATAATTAAAAATTATTTCACTTGATCTACAGAACCAGAAGTGCTTTCGGTAACTTTTATTTTTTCAGATTTTCCATAATATTTTATTGAAGCACTTGTAGAAGCCGTTGCATCAAGGCTTTTTAATGCCACTACATCAACTTCAGAAGAGGTAGAAGCTAACACTTGAGCAGCACTTGAAACTAATTCTTTCGCATCACAATTTGAAGAACTTGAGGCATCAATAGCCAAATTGTTCGTTTTTCCTTTTAAATCTACCGTAGAACTACTACTCAAATTAACTGCAACATCTTGTGTAGCCATATTTAAGGCTACATTAGAACTAGACGAAGCATCAATAAAAATAGAATTACAAGTTACCGTTCCTGAAAAATCTGCGCTAGAAGAAGTATTAATTTTTAACAAACTAACATTTAAATTATTTTTGATAGAAAAAGTAGCAGATGAACTTACTGTCACACTACCAATCCCTTTATTTGTAACCGAAACAAGCAATTTACTAGTGTCAATATTTTTAAAATATTTGTCGTTATCGATGTAAATTCGAAGAATATTATTTTTGGCTTCAACTTTTAAATATTTCATCAAATCTTTTTCCCAACTTACCACAACACTTTGAGTTGGACCTTGAGTATAAACCACATTCACGTTGGTTGAAGCTTTGATCGCGGTAAAATTACCAACTACTCTAGTTTCTTTAATTTGGGCTAAAGAAACACTAATTATCGCAAAAAATGCAACAATAAAAAGGTAGATTTTTTTCATTTTTTTATAGATTTTAAATTGTAATTGTATAGACGTTTTTTTAAATCAAAAAGTTGCATCACTTATAAAAAACTTTGTATCGCCAGGGTATAACTCTGTAAACCAAACCCAACAATTACACCTTTTGCATTAGGCGAAATATAAGATTGATGACGAAATGTTTCTCTAGAAAATGTATTGGAAA
This sequence comes from Flavobacteria bacterium RIFCSPLOWO2_12_FULL_31_7, assembly GCA_001800945.1. Classification (GTDB taxonomy): domain Bacteria; phylum Bacteroidota; class Bacteroidia; order Flavobacteriales; family Flavobacteriaceae; genus Flavobacterium. The sequence continues at coordinate 4,114 of MGWJ01000075.1, read as the reverse complement.
TATGTACTTCAATAACTGGTGAAGTTATTGCTTTTATGCAATCGCCAATAGCTACAGAAGTGTGCGTGTAAGCGCCAGCATTTAAAATAATTCCATCGTAAGAAAAACCTACTTCTTGTAGTTTATTAATAATTTCTCCTTCTACGTTGGATTGAAAATATGTTAATTGTAAAGTTGGAAATTGAGATTTCAATTCATTAAAAAATGAATCGAAATCTTGATTTCCATATATTGAAGTTTCTCGTTTACCTAATAAATTTAAATTAGGTCCATTCAGAATTAATAATTGCATTATTTTCCGTCTTTGTCCACCACAATTTTGTTTTCTCTATTTGCTAATTCCCATGCCAATGAGAAAGCTAATTTCACTCGCATGGTTAACAAATCGTATTCAATTTTATCGGCAGTATCATTTGGTCCGTGATAATCTTCGTGCACGCCATTAAAAAAGAAAATAGAAGGAATTCCTTTTTTAGCAAAGTTATAATGGTCAGAACGGAAATAAAATTGATTTGGATCATTTCTAGCGTTGAAGGTATAATCTAGGTTTAATCCAACATATTTAGTATTCATTTCTTCGTTGATAGAATGCAATTCCGAACTTAATCTATCCGAACCAATTACATATACATATTTTCCGTTAGTTTTATGACTACCAATTGTATCTCTACGACCCACCATATCAATATTAATATCGGCAACTGTATTTTTTAAAGGAAATAAAGGGTTTTCTGAATAATATCTCGAACCATGTAAACCATGTTCTTCACCAGTAACATGTAAAAATAAAATAGAACGTTTTGGCGCATGACCTTCTTTCTTAGCTTCTGCAAAAGCTTTGGCAATTTCTATTAAAGAAACAGTTCCTGAACCATCATCATCAGCACCATTAAAAACTTCTCCATTTTTCATACCAATATGGTCATAATGTGCAGAAATAATAACTACTTCTTCTGGTTTTTCAGCACCTGGAATAAAAGCCCAAATATTTTCAGAATCATTTAATTTTGGAGCAAATCCTCTTTTCATAAATTCTGAAGGCACTTTTTGATAATAATCTGTAGAACCTGGAGGATTTTTAATTCCTAAAGCCTTGTATTGCTCAATTATATACAATCCTGCTTTTTTCTGGCCTTCAGAACCTGTATTTCTTCCTTCCATTTCGTCAGAAGCAATAACGTGAAGATTCTTAGACAAACTCGTTTCATTAATCGTATTCAAATATTTAGTCAAATCAATAGATTTGCTTTCACGAGTAGAAACAATACCTTTTTTTGGAGAACAACTAAGTAAAAATACAGTAGCTGAAAGTAGTAGCAATAATTTTTTCATTTGTAATGGTTTAAGACACCACAAATCTAATTAAAAAAGTTTTATCGCAATAAAATTTATAAGAATTTTAAGAAGGAAAGTAAAATAAAAATGGCAAGCGACCTACATCGCACCGCTACAACCACATACCTTTGCTGCGTTCCCACCCTGGAGGATTTTGAGGGAGCTGGTCGTGTAGGACTTGCCGGTGCAAATATACAATCTTTTATTATTTTTGCAAATCAAAAATTAGTTTAAAATAAATTGTAATATTGTAGCATAAATATTTACGGAAATGAAAAAAATTAACTTACTTATAATCACCTCGTTAAGTGCTTTATTATACAGTTGTGGCAACACAGAAAATTTGTTTTCTATCGCTTCAAAAGACCTAAAACAAGTATATAAACCGAATGAAAGTGTAAATTTAAGTATCGAAAATACAGAAAACACACCAATTGATTCTGTAGTTTATTATGCAAACGATGTGAAATTAGGAACAACAGAAAACAACAAAACTTTAAACTTTAAATTAGCTAACTTACAACTTGGTATTCAAGATATTAAAGCGGTTGTTTATTACGAAGGTCAAAATGTAGAATGTTTAACGTCTTTTGAATTGGTTTCTAATATCACTCCAAAACTATACGAAACTAAAGATTACACGATTCTAAACACCTATAATCACGATTTAAACGCTTACACACAAGGTTTAGAATTCCACAAAGGTATTTTATTAGAAGGAACAGGTCAAAACGGCGAATCTACACTTAGAAAAACCGATTATAAAACAGGAAAAGTAACAAAATCAATACCTTTATCGCCAGATTATTTTGGAGAAGGAATTACCGTTTTTAATGGTAAAATTTACCAATTGACTTGGAAAAATAAAGTTGGATTTATTTATAATGCAGATACTTTTGTCCAAGAAAAAACATTCAATTATTTCGCAGATATTGAAGGATGGGGATTAACGCACAACGACAAACATCTGATTATGAGTGATGGAACAAGTAAAATTTACTTTTTAGACCCTGCTACTCAAAAGATGGTTCGCTCTATTAATGTTTATTCTGATACAAACGCAATTCCTGAATTGAACGAATTAGAATGGATTGACGGGAAAATTTGGGCCAACATTTATCAAAAAGACGCCGTTGCCATAATCAATCCAGAAAATGGTGCCGTAGAAGCTGTTATTGACTTTTCAAACTTAAAATCAAAAATTACAAATCCAGAAAAAGATGTTTTAAACGGAATTGCCTATAATCCTGCTACAAAAACCGTATTTATTACAGGGAAAAACTGGGAAAAAATGTTTGAAATTAAATTGAAATAATTTTTTCGCAACCAAAATTACTATTATGAAGAAAATCATTATTGCATCAGTAATTCTGATGTTTAGCACATCAATACATTCACAAAACAAAAAGAAAAAAATGAATACGATTCAACCGCCAGTTGCAAAAATAATTCCAAAAAAATTAGAAAAACACGGAGATGTAAGAACCGATAACTACTATTGGTTAAATGAAAGAGAAAACCCAGAAGTAATTGATTATTTGAATAAAGAAAACGAATATTATCAAAAATCTACCGTGCACACCAAAGCCTTTCAAGACGATTTATTCTTAGAAATGAAAGCTAGAATTAAAGAAGATGACAGCTCCGTTCCCTATTTCTACAATGAGTATTGGTATATCACACGTTTTGAAACGGGTAAAGATTACCCAATTTACGCTAGAAAAAAAGGAAGTTTAGACGCTAAAGAAGAAATTTTATTCGATTGTAATGAAATGGCTAAAGGACACGCTTACTTCAATTTAAGCGGAATGAGCGTAAGTGGCGATAATAAACTAGTTGCATTTGGTTTGGATTTAGTGTCGAGAAGACAATATACTATCCAAATTAAAAATTTAGAAACAGGAGAAATCCTTTCTGATAAAATTGAAAACACAACCGGTGGTTCAAGCTGGTCTACAGATAATAAAACGCTTTTTTACACTGGTAAAGATGCACAGACCTTGCGTTCAGACAAAGTTTTCAAACATAAATTAGGCACAAATGCTTCGGAAGACGTTTTAGTTTTTCACGAAAAAGACGATACGTACAACACGTTTGTGTACAAAGAAAAATCTAAAAAATACATCATCATCGGTTCTGGAAGTACGCTTACAACAGAATATCAAATCTTAGAAGCCGATAATCCAGATGGAAAATTCAGAGTATTTCAACCAAGAACTCGTGGTTTAGAATATTCTATTTCTTTCTATAAAGATAAATTTTACATCTTAACGAATGCCGATAAAGCAACCAATTTCAAATTAATGACAACGCCTGAAAATGCTACGTCAAAAGAAAATTGGACCGATTTAATTCCGCACAGAAAAGACGTTTTATTAGAAGGCATCGAAATTTTCAAAAACTATTTAGTAGTAGAAGAACGTTCTAACGGTTTAAACAAAATTCAAATTAAACCTTGGGATGGTTCGGGCGATTATTATTTGCCATTTAATAGCGAAACCTATACGTGTTACACCACTTCAAACGTAGATTTCGATACAGATATTTTACGTTACGGATACCAATCTATGGCCACACCGTCTTCTGTGATTGATTTCAACATGAAAACCAAAGAAAAAACCATCTTAAAAGAACAAGAAGTTTTAGGTGGAAAATTCGATAAAAACAATTACACAGAAGAAAGAATTTGGGCAACCGCAACTGATGGCACCAAAATTCCAATGAGTATCGTTTACAGAAAAGGCATCAAAAAAGACGGAAAAAACCCAGTATTACAATA
>MGWJ01000074.1 GCA_001800945.1 Flavobacteria bacterium RIFCSPLOWO2_12_FULL_31_7 | reverse complement strand
TTTTTCATAGCCTTGTAGGTTGTCGCTTAACTCTTCGCCATATAATAAATCGTACGACGGATTGTAAACGATTTCTTTAACATTTTTGATTCCATATTTTTCTAACGAAATCGATTTCGTAGATTGAGCGTATGTATTCATAAAATAATAAGTTATGTTGCTTTTATATAATGTGCAAAATTAAACAATAATTTGACAAATAAGCGATTTCTGTTATTTTTTCATTAAAATAGCGTAAAATAAATATCCCCACGAAAGGATTAAAAATAAACCACCAATAGGAGTGATTGGTCCCACTATTTTTGCTTTAATTCCAGTAATCGCACTTGTAGTTAAAATGTAAATCGAACCCGAAAAAAATAGCACACCAACTAAAACCAAATAAAATACTACTGCTTTTTCTTTTAATGTTATCATTTGAGTCATGCCAACAAACAATAAAAACAAAGCATGATACATTTGGTATTTCACACCTGTTTCAAAAGAAATCAGTTGTTCTGGAGTTAGTATTTTCTTTAAAGCATGAGCTCCAAAAGCTCCAAAAATGATGGCTAAAAAGCCTAATATACAAGCGGCTAATACAATCTTCTTTTCCATAGTTTCTTTCTAATTTTACCACAAATATATTAAACTTAAAACCAAAAATTTTCATAAATAAGAGGTTTTTATTTTCTAGAAATACAACATCTCATTACCTTCGTGTGATATTTTAAAAAAATAATGAGAAATATTTTAATTATAGGAGCGGGTAGATCTGCTTCTTCCCTTATAAAATATTTATTAGACAAGTCGGAAACTGAAAATTTATTTGTTACGATTGGCGATTTGTCTGAAGATTTAGCCAAAAAGAAAACAGGTAATCACAAAAATTCAAGAGCTATTGCTTTTGATGTTTTTAATGCCGACCAAAGAAAACAAGAAATTCAGCAAGCAGATGTGGTAATTTCTATGTTGCCAGCTCACATGCATATTGAAGTAGCCAAAGATTGTATTTTGTATCAAAAACACATGGTAACGGCTTCTTACATTAGCGCAGAAATGCAAGCTTTAGATGCTGTGGCGAAAGAAAACAATATTGTATTAATGAACGAAATTGGTTTAGATCCTGGAATTGATCACATGAGTGCCATGAAAATTATGGACCAAATTAAAAACGAAGGCGGCAAAATCATTTTATTCGAATCGTTTTGTGGTGGTTTAGTAGCTCCAGAAAATGATACCAATTTGTGGAATTATAAATTCACATGGAATCCAAGAAATGTGGTTTTAGCGGGTCAAGGTGGCGCAGCAAAATTCATTCAAGAAGGAAAATACAAGTACATCCCTTATAATAAATTATTCAGAAGAACCGAGTTTTTAGAAGTGGAAGGTTTCGGAAGATTTGAAGCTTACGCGAATAGAGATTCTTTGAAATACCGTGAAATTTATGGTTTAGAAGATGCTCAAACTTGTTACCGAGGTACCATCAGAAGAGTTGGTTTTTCAAAAGCATGGGACGTTTTTGTACAATTAGGAATGACAGACGATACTTTTATTGTAGACGATTCAGAAACAATGAGCAATAGAGATTTTGTGAATTTATTTTTGCCTTATCATCCAACAGATTCTGTAGAAATTAAATTCAGACATCAATTAAAAATCGACCAAGATGATGTCATTTGGGATAAATTGTTAGAATTAGATTTATTCAGTAAAACTGCCATTTCTGGATTAAAAAATGCTACTCCAGCTCAAATGTTAGAAAAAATATTAGCAGACAAATGGACGTTGCAACCAGAAGACAAAGACATGATTGTGATGTACCATAAATTCGGATACGAAATTAATGGCGAAGAAAAGCAAATAGATTCTACCATGGTGTGTTTAGGTGATGATCAAACCTATACGGCAATGGCAAAAACCGTTGGATTACCTGTAGCAATTGCCGCATTAAAAATATTAAATGGTGAAATTACGACAGCTGGTGTGCAATTGCCAATTTCTAAAGAAGTATATCAACCTATATTAGAAGAATTAGAAGATTATGGTGTAGTATTTAAAGAATTTGAAGTGCCTTATTTTGGGTATAATTATTCTGTATAAGATTTAAATAATTTTCTTAACTTTAATCCGAAATAGTAATTTATTTCGGATTTTTTATTTAAAATTATAAGCTATGAAAATAAATCACTTACAAATTGAAATTAATGATTTGATATTAAGAGGAGAATGTCTAGTGGAGATTTGGTAAAAATTTAATTCAAAAATTATTTTAATCCTATGAAAATAAATCATTTACAAATAGAAATAGATGGTATCGACAAAGAAATTCTTCGTAACTTAATGGAAGATGCTAGAAAACCTATTCTTCAAATTGCGAATAAATTGGGTATTTCAGGTGCTGCCATTCATCAACGGTTGAAAAAACTAGAGCAAGCTGGCGTAATTTCAGGTTCGAAATATGTGGTGGACAATAAAGTTTTGGGCTATAAAACAATGGCTTTCATTGGTATTTATTTAGATAAAGCTTCTAATAATACCGAAACTGTAAAAGAATTAAGAAAAATACCGGAAGTCTTAGAATGTCATTATACTACTGGAAATTGGAGTATTTTAACCAAAATTATTTGTAGAGATAACGAACATTTGATGCAATTGTTAAATAAAAAAATTCAAAGTATTAATGGAGTTTCTCGTACAGAAACGTATATTTCTTTGGAACAACAAATAGAAAGACAGATTCAGCTTTAAGTTGGGAGCTGGAAGTAGGAAGTTGGGAGTATAAAAAAATCCAAATTCCTTTGAAATTATCTTTGGAATTTGGATGTTATTTATGAAAATTTTAAACTTAATCTCTTGAGCCTAAAATTCTATATGCCCAATATAATAAAGAAGCTAAAGCCCCTAAAGCGGCAACTAAATAGGTTCTGGCAGCCCATTTTAAAGAGTCTTCTGCGCCAGCATATTCTTCTTGTCCTAACATGTTTTTATTTTTCAACCAAGCTAAGGCGCGGTTACTTGCATCGTATTCTACTGGTAAGGTAATAAAACTAAAAGCCGTTGCCACAGCCATTAAAAGTAAACCAGCTACGGCTACATAAAAGCCAATTCCAGATTTTGAAGCTAAACCTAAAATGATTCCACCCATAATTAACCATTGTGACAAACTTGACGACACATTAACCATGGGTACCATTTTTGAACGCATGGTTAACCATTCGTAGGCTTGAGCGTGTTGTACGGCGTGTCCACATTCGTGAGCTGCTACTGCTGCAGCTGCAGCATTACGTTGGTTATAAACCGCTTCCGATAAGTTAACGGTTTTATCAACAGGATTATAATGATCGGTTAATCTTCCTGGTGTTGAAATCACTTTTACATCTCGAATTCCATGGTCTGCTAGCATTTTTTCTGCAATTTCAGCACCAGACATTCCGTTTCTTAAAGTTAGTTTCGAATAGTGTTCAAACTTACTTTTTAAGCGCGAACTTACTAACCAACTAAACAGAGCAATCGCTCCAATGATTATCATATAAGGTAAATCAAACATAATTTTAATTTTAAAAATTTAAAGTTACAAAATAAACATCAAATTGCAAGCCAAATTTGAATTGTGACAAGTTGACATCTATTATACGTACAAAATGAAAAATTGTTACAAGAAAAAATCAACACAAAGTTTGTCACTCTGAAAGAGTCTCCACAAAGTTTGCGTGAGATCCTTTCAGGATGACAAGTTTGTGAGTAATTGGAACGCTGACTTAAAGGATTTATCCGATTAAACAAATTCGAACAATTCGATAATTCGTGGCAAAAAAACCATCACGTTTATCACGCTGAAAGAAGGGAATAAAAAATCCCAAACTTATTCTTAAGAATAAATTTGGGATTATATGAATTGGCACATTGACCAATCGACTCATTGTCAAATTATCTATCCTACCAAATTAATAATCTTACCAGGAACAATAATTACTTTATTTGGTGTTCTTCCTTGTAATTGCGCTTGTGTTCTTTCATCAGCCATTACAATTTCTTCAATTTGAGCGGCAGTTAAATCTAACGGTAACTTAATTGTGAAACGCATTTTTCCATTGAAAGAAACTGGGTATTCTTTTTCTGATTCTACTAAATATTTCGCTTCAAATTTAGGAAAAGCAACGGTTGCAATTGAGCCTTCGTGACCTAAAGCAGACCATAATTCTTCAGCAATGTGTGGCGCATATGGCGAAACTAAAAGCGCTAAAGGTTCTAGAATCGCTTTATGATTACATTTTAATTGTTGTAATTCGTTCACGCAAATCATAAATTGAGAAACCGAGGTGTTGAAAGAGAAATTCTCAATATCTTCCGTAACTTTTTTGATGGTTTTATGTAACGATTTATACATTTCTGCCGTTGGTTCATCATTAACTATAACTGAACCGTTATCGTCAAAATACAAACGCCATAATTTTTTCAAGAAACCAGAAACTCCAGTAATTCCGGCTGTATTCCAAGGTTTAGATTGCTCTAAAGGTCCTAAAAACATTTCGTATAAACGTAAGGTATCGGCTCCGTATTCTTCACAAATATCATCTGGCGAAACTACATTGTATTTCGATTTCGACATTTTTTCGACTTCACGACCCACAATGTATTTTCCATCTTCTAAAATGAATTCTGCATCTTTATAATCAACATATAAAGGATGTGATTTGAATTTTTCAATATCTAATTCATTTGTAATGTCATTGATTACTGATAAATAAATGTGAATTTTTTGAGGTTTTTGAAAACTAAATTTTTCAAATTTCCCGATTTTATTTTCTAAAATTTCAAGTATAATCTCTTTTGTTGATTCAAAATCATTGAATTCATTTTCATCTGCAAATGACTTTTCAGAAATGAATTTTTTAGAAATCAAAAATATGTGATTTTCAATTATATCTTTCTCTATAGTTACTTCACAATACCATCTGTAAGCAAAAGCGCTCATTCCCAAAATCATTCCCTGATTAATCAGTTTTTTGAATGGTTCTTCGGTTGGTGCGTAACCTCTGTCTTTTAAGAATTTATTCCAAAAACGTGAGTATAATAAATGTCCGGTTGCGTGCTCGCTTCCACCAATGTATAAATCGACACTTTCCCAATATTTTAAGGCTTCTTCATTTGCAAAATCTTCTGTATTGTGTGCATCCATATAACGCATCCAATACCAAGAAGAACCTGCCCAACCTGGCATCGTGTTCAATTCTAACGGGAAAACTTTCGTGTTGTCAATTAAATCATTGCTAACAACCGCATTGTTTTCAGAATCCCAAGCCCAAACTGGTGCGTTACCTAATGGCGGTTGTCCGTCTTCGGTTGGTAAGTATTTTTCTACTTCTGGTAAAACAATTGGCAAGTGTTTTTTATCAATCATTTGTGGTAAACCATTCACGTAATATACTGGAAAAGGTTCACCCCAATATCTTTGGCGAGAGAAAACCGCATCACGTAAGCGGTAATTTACTTTTGCATTTCCTGCGCCTAATTTTTCTAATTCTTCGATGATTTTCTTTGTCCCCGATTTGTAATCTAATCCGTTTAAGAAATCAGAATTTACTAATTCGAAACCACCTTTTTCTCCAAAAGCCGCTTCTGAAATATCTTGGTTGAAAATATTTTTAATTGCGGGCATTCCGTGTGTTCCTTTGAAGAAATTTGCGAAAGCATAATCACGCTCATCACCACATGGAACCGCCATAACCGCACCTGTTCCGTAACCTGCTAGTACGTAATCTCCAATCCAAACTGGAATGGGTTCTTTTGTAAAAGGATGTTCCGCATACGCACCTGTGAAAACACCTGAAATGGTTTTTACATCTGCCATTCTTTCACGTTCTGAACGTTTTGCTGTTGCTTCAACATACGCCTCAACTGCAGTTTTTTGTTCTGGAGTTGTGATTTGAGCAACCAATTCGTGCTCTGGCGCTAAAGTCATAAAGGTTACTCCGAAAATTGTATCAGGACGAGTTGTGAAAACATCGATTTTTGCCTCGTGATTGTTTACATGAAACGAAACCATCGCTCCAACAGATTTTCCAATCCAATTTCTTTGTGATTCTTTGATGGATTCACTCCAGTCGATTTCGTTTAAACCTTGTAATAATCTTTCCGCGTAAGCAGAAATTCTCATCGACCATTGTGTCATTTTCTTACGAACTACAGGATGTCCACCACGTTCTGAAACGCCGTTTACAATTTCGTCATTCGCTAAAACGGTTCCTAAAGCCGCACACCAGTTTACTTCGGTTTCCGCTAAATAGGTTAACCTATATTGTAAAAGTACTTTTTGTTGTTCTTCTGATGAAAATGATTTCCAATCTTCAGCTGAAAAAGGTGCGATATTGTCATCGCAAACTGCATTTACATTCGTATTTCCTTCTGAAGCGAAAATCGCAACTAATGTCGAAATGTCTTCTGCTTTATCTGAGTTTTTATTGTACCAAGAATTGTATAATTGAATGAAAATCCATTGTGTGTGTTTGTAATACTCTGGATTTGAAGTACGCACTTCACGACTCCAATCGAATGAAAAACCAATTCTATCCAACTGATTTCTGTAGCCTTGAATTGTATTTCCTGATTTATCCACACCACCTTCGATATTCATACGAGTGGTATCGGCTGGATGTTGTCCAGTTTGAATCGCATATTGTTCGGCTGGTAAACCGAATGAATCGTACCCTTGCGGATGCAACACATTAAAACCTTGATGTCTTTTATATCTTGCGACAATATCAGAAGCAATATAACCTAGCGGATGCCCAACGTGTAAACCGGCTCCAGAAGGATAAGGAAACATGTCTAATACATAGTATTTTGGTTTGTCTGAATTATTTGATGCAGCAAAAGTTTGGTTTTTTGCCCAATATTGTTGCCATTTGGCTTCGATTTTTTCGTGGTGGTATTTCATGTTCTAGTTTTCAGTCTCAGTTTTCAGTCTCAGTTTTCAGTCTCAGTTTTGAAAAGAATTAAAAAACTGAATACTGCGACTGTGACTGGCTACTTAAATTCGGTTGCAAATTTACATTTTTATATACTAAAGTTAAAACTTTGTGGTTATATTCTGTGTAAACAAAATTTCTTTACTATTTTTACAGCAAATTTCTATTCTATATGGCACAATCGTTTGAGCAATATCAACGCAGAAGATTAATTTCTTCTTATTTTTCGGTAGTTTTTAGTATTTTTTTAGTGCTGTTTTTATTAGGCGCTTTAGGTTTATTTGTGATTAATTCTGAAAAAATTTCGAATGATTTTAAAGAAAACATTCCAATGAGTGTGTACTTTAAAGATGAAGCTAACGACACTATTTTAAATGCTTTTGATACCGAATTGAAAAATTCGAAGTTTATCAAATCTTACGATTTTGTAACGAAAGACGAAGCGGCTAAAAACAATCCAGACATTGTAGGGAAAGATTTTATGGAGTTTTTAGGGTTTAATCCGTTGCAAAATTCTTTTGATATTCATTTAAAAAGTGAATATGTAACCAAAGCGGAAATTACTAAAATTGAAAATAATTTTAAAAGGAACGGAAATATTTCAGATATTATTTATGATAAAGAATTGGTGGAATTAGTAAACGAAAATGTTACTGAAATCAGTTTTTGGATTTTAATTATTAGCGCGGTTTTAACTTTTGTGGCGATGTTGTTAATTAATGGTTCGATTCGTTTGTCGATTTATTCTCACAGATTTACGATTAAAACCATGCAAATGGTGGGTGCTACAAAATCATTTATCAGAAAACCGTTTATCAAAACAAGTATTTTGTTAGGAATTATTGGAGCGGTTTTAGCGATTATTGGATTAATCATTTTAGCATTTTACATTGATGGTATGTTCCCAACTTTAGGAATTGCAAAAGATTACGTTTCATTAGGAATTGTAGCGGCTGGCGTTTTATTGGTAGGTATTGTAATCACTTGGTTGAGTACGTATTTTGCCACAACACGTTTCTTAAATTTAAGAACAGATGATTTGTATTAAGAGTCAAGTAAAAAGTAAAAAGAGCCAAGTAAAAAGTAAAAAGATTCAAGTAAAAAATTATGAAAGAAGATACAAATAAGCCAGAATTTTTATTCGGAGCTACCAATTATAAAATATTAATTATTGGTTTAGTTGTGATTGCCTTAGGTTTCATTTTAATGAGTGGTGGTTCTAACGAAAACCCCAATATTTTCAACGAAGAAGTTTTTAATTTCAGAAGAATCAGATTGGCACCAACAGTGGTTTTAATCGGTTTCGGAATTACAATTTATTCTATTCTTAAAAAAAGTCAAAAATAGTTTACAGTCGCAGCAATCAGTATTCCAAAACTGCAAACTGCAAACTGTGACTGAATACTAAATACATGGATTTACTACAAGCCATAATCATTGCTATCATTGAAGGTTTAACCGAATATTTGCCGGTTTCTTCTACAGGTCATATGATTTTTACGAGTTCTTATTTCGGAATTGAAAAAGAAGAATTTGTCAAATTATTTCAAGTTTCTATTCAATTCGGGGCCATTTTAGCGGTGGTGGTGTTGTATTGGAAAAAGTTTTTCGATTTCTCGAAAATCCAATTCTTCATCAAATTAGCTTGTGCGGTTGTGCCGGCTTTAATTTTAGGAAAATTATTCGATGATAAAATCGAAGCCGTTTTAGAACATCCTACACCCATTGCGATTGTACTAATTATTGGAGGAATTGTTTTGTTATTTGTCGACAGATTTTTCAAAAATCCAACAATTCATACGGAAGAAGATATTACCATAAAAAAAGCAGTAACTATCGGATTTTGGCAATGTTTGGCCATGATGCCAGGCACAAGCAGAAGTGCTGCAAGTATAATTGGAGGCATGCAACAAGGTTTAACGCGTCAAGCAGCAGCGGAATTTTCGTTCTTTTTAGCGGTGCCAACCATGTTAGCGGTAACCTGTTATTCGGTATTTTTAAAAACGTATGACAAAAGTGGTTTAAAAGGTTTCGAATTGATTTTAAAATCAGAAGAAAACACCAAAATGTTTGTCGTTGGAAATGTAGTGGCCTTTGTGGTGGCTGTTTTAGCAATTAAGTTCTTCATTGAAATCATAAAAAAATACGGATTTAAACCTTGGGGTTGGTACAGGATTATCGCAGGAATTTTGCTATTAGCTTACTTTAATTTATACAAATAATGACTCCAGAAGATTATTTAGAAGGACAAATTTTACTAATCGACAAACCGTTAACTTGGACCTCTTTTCAAGCGGTAAATCGAATGAAATTTGGATTAATTAGAGAATTAAAATTGCCTAAGAAATTCAAAATTGGTCACGCTGGAACGTTAGATCCATTAGCATCTGGTTTACTGATTATTTGTACAGGAAAATTTACGAAGCGAATTGAAGAATTACAAGGTCAAGCTAAAGAATATACGGGAACAATTACAGTTGGCGCGACAACACCCTCATACGATTTAGAAACTGAAATTAACGAAATTTTCCCAACAGAGCATATTACTAATGAATTAATTCAGGAAACTGTAAAACAATTTATTGGTGAAATCGACCAAAAACCACCTGTTTTTTCTGCGATTAAAAAAGATGGAAAACGTTTGTACGAATCAGCTCGCGCTGGAATTGAAGTCGAAATTAAAACCAGAAAAGTAACCGTTTCCGAATTTGAAATTACCCGAATAGCCTTGCCAGAAATAGATTTCAGAATTGTGTGTAGTAAAGGAACGTATATTCGCTCAATTGCTTACGATTTTGGTTTAGCTTTAAACTCGGGCGGACATTTAACGGCACTTCGCAGAACCAAAATTGGAAATTATTCGGTAGAAAATGGGGTTTCTCCTGAAGCTTTTATTGAAGGATTGAAATAATTTCCTTCATTGTAGAAATTCCTTTATCATCTAAATACCATTTTTGTAACGCAATTTTTGCTGGTTCATCTACAATTCCATGTTGGGCTTTATAATCTAAAATTAGGTTTTTGGCAGCTTCTGGTCGTGGTCCCCAATGATTGATAATTTCTAAATTTTCATCTAAAATAATTAGTTTCGGGATTGATTTTGCGCCGTTAGTTAAAAATTCAGCCATTAAAGTTTCGTTTTCATCACGAAACACAATTTTCAAATCAATATTTTCCGAAGCTTCTGCCATTAATTTGATAATAGGTAAAATCTGAGCGGCATCGCCACACCAACCTTCAGAAATGACTAGCCAAGTTTGTTTTGATTTTAGCTTTTGTAAATTTTCTAAAACTTTCGCATCCATTTTCAAGGTTTTCTCTAATCGATTCATTCGCACTTCATTCAGTTCAGAATAATGTAACAAGTCGGCACTTTGTTCATTTCCTGTTGATTTTCCTTCGCGAATTAATTTTGAAACTTTAGTTCTGTATTCTTGATACGAAACACTATTTTTAAGAGCTGATTTTATTATTGATAACATAATGAATGAATTATATCTGCAAAATTAAAAATAATAAATGGGCCAAAGTGTAATATAAGTTACAATGTGATTTTCTTAGATAATATTCGCTAAATTTGTATTAATAATCTCATAATAATGGAAAGTAATTCAAAAAAACAAGGTTTGGTTTTGTCTGGTGGTGGTTCGAAAGGAATTGCTCATGCGGGTGTGTTGCAATATTTACAAGAACAGAACATAAAACCTGCTTGTATTGCTGGTTCTAGCGCGGGTGCAATTGTGGGTGCGATGTATGCTTTTGGAAAAAAACCTGAAGAGATTTTAGAATTTTTTAAATCGATTTACTTTTTTCATTGGAAACATTTTACTTTTAAAAAAGCAGGTATCGTTGATTCGGAGTCGTTTAAAAATTATTTTAAAGAAATTTTCGGTGAGATAACGATTGGTGAGTTAGAAATTCCAATTTATATTACGGCTACCGATATGGTGAAAGGTAAATTAAAAATATTTAATCCCGAAACAAAAGTGGTTGATGCGATTTTAGCTTCTACTGCGGTTCCTGGAATGATTTCGCCATATGTTATAAATGGGAAACTGTATAGTGATGGCGGTATTTTAAATCATTTTCCAGCTGATTTATTACTAGGAAAGTGCGATTCCATTATTGGTGTATATGTGAGTCCGCTGCAAAACATGGAAGCCAAACATTTAAATTCGATTAAATCTGTTACGTATAGAGCGCTTGAATTGTTAACCGCTAATTCTAATCTTCATAAATTTAATTACTGTGATGTAATCATCGAACCCAAAGAATTAGCCAATTTTAATACTTTTGAAACCAATAAATCAAAAATGGATTTGATATACAAAATTGGTTATGATGAAGCCAAAAAGAACTTTGAAAATTTAGTGGTATAAATGTTAAAAACATATTTTTTAGAAATGAGCTATTTAACTATATTTGCATCAGAATTTCAGAAGTAAAAATTCTGTAAATAAAAAATAAACAATCCAACATGAGTTACAAAAGAATTCTTCTTAAATTAAGTGGTGAAGCCTTAATGGGCGAAAGACAATACGGAATTGATCCAAAAACTTTGGCAGAATATGCTGCAGAAATCAAGCAAATTCACGATCAAGGTGTAGAAATTGCCATTGTAATTGGTGGTGGAAATATTTTTAGAGGTGTAGCTGGTGCCAGTAATGGAATGGATAGAGTACAAGGTGATTACATGGGAATGTTAGCCACTGTAATTAACGGAATGGCTTTACAAGGTGCTTTAGAAGATGCTGGGATGCCAACGCGTTTGCAAACTGCCTTGAAAATTGAAGCGATTGCAGAACCTTATATCAAAAGAAGAGCAACACGTCACTTAGAAAAAGGAAGAATTGTAATTTTTGGTGCGGGAACAGGAAATCCTTATTTCACTACTGATACGGCAGCCGTTTTAAGAGGAATTGAAGTAGATTGTGATGTAATTTTAAAAGGAACTCGCGTGGATGGAGTGTATTCAGCTGATCCAGAAAAAGATGCAAATGCAGTAAAATACGATACTATTACCTTTGATGATGTGTTAGCTAAAGGACTAAATGTGATGGATACAACAGCTTTTACATTAAGTCAAGAAAATAAATTGCCAATTATTGTTTTTGATATGAACAAAAAAGGGAATTTACTTAAAATTTGTAACGGAGAAACGATCGGAACTACTGTTACTATTTAAGAGCCAAGTAAAAAGTAAAAAGTCCCAAGTAAAATTAAAAAAAGCCAATTAAAAAGTAAAAGATATAAAGATGACAGAAGAAATTAATTTTATTATCGATAGTGCAAAAGAATCTATGAATGGATCTGTAGCGCATTTAGAAAAAGAATTTTTAAACATTAGAGCAGGAAAAGCGTCTCCTCAAATGTTAGGAAGTGTTTTTGTTGATTATTATGGGGCTCAAACGGCTTTATCTCAAGTAGCAAACGTGGTTGCAGCTGACGCAAGAACTTTGACAGTTACGCCATGGGAAAAAGCAATGTTACAACCTATTGAAAAAGCAATTATGATTGCTAATTTAGGTTTAAATCCAATGAATAATGGTGATAATATTATCATCAGTATTCCAGCATTAACAGAAGACAGACGTAAAGAATTAGTAAAACAAGCTAAAGCAGAAGCAGAAGATGCAAAAGTGGGTATCAGAAATGCCAGAAAAGATGCGAATAGCGATATTAAAAAAGAAGAAAAAAACGGAACATCTGAAGATATCTGTAAAGTAGCGGAAGAATCTGTACAGAAATTAACAGATGCTTATATCAAAAAAATTGATGAAATTTTCGTTGCAAAAGAAGCAGAAATCATGAAGGTATAAGTTTGTAAAGACTATTAAAGTAAAAATCCAAATCCCTTTTTAGTAAAGGAATTTGGAT
>MGWJ01000073.1 GCA_001800945.1 Flavobacteria bacterium RIFCSPLOWO2_12_FULL_31_7 | reverse complement strand
TATCTGCCGGAAACAATTATTATACTGCTTCAGGTGGTACAGGAACTTTATTGAATGCAGGAGATATTATTACAACTTCTCAAACAATTTATGTTTATACTCAAACAGGAACTACGCCTAATTGTACTGATGAAACAAGTTTTATTGTTACTATTCAATCAAAAGTTACTCCAACGTTTGATCCAATTCCAGACTTATGTATCGGAGATGGAAATGTAACGTTACCAATTACTTCAACAAATGGAATTGATGGAACATGGTCACCTGCATTTGTAGATACTACTGTTGGCGGTACTTCAGTGTACACGTTTACACCAAATACTACAGAATGTGCGAACCCAACAACAATGACTGTTCAAGTTGAATTATGTGAAATCCAAAAAGGTATTTCGCCTAATGGTGATGGTTCTAATGATTATTTAGAACTTGTAGCTAATAAAGTTGAAATCTTCAACAGATACGGTAAAGAAGTTTACACGAAAACCAATTACAACAACGATTGGCATGGTAAGTTTAACGGAGGTGGTGACATGCCAGACGGAACTTACTACTATGTAATTGAGTTAGTTTCTGGAGAGAAGAAAACAGGTTGGATTTATATTAATAGAGTACATTAAGAAAAATAATTCTACTCTTTTATCAAAGTGGTAAAAGAGTAGATTTTATTAAACAACATCAATATGAGAAAAATATATTTAGGTTTATTGTTGACCCTAGGATTACTTTCTGAAGTATCTGCGCAACAAGACCCACATTATACACAATATATGTATAATATGAGTGTTATGAACCCTGCTTATGCTGGTAGTAAAGAAAATTTATCAATGGGTCTTTTACACAGAAGACAATGGGTAGAATTAGAAGATGCGCCAACAACAAGCACTTTATTCGGACACAGTCCAGTAGGAAAAAATGTAGGTTTAGGATTATCTGTGGTTTCAGATAAAATTGGACCGGTTGAAGAGAATAACGTTTATGGGGATTTCTCTTACACTTTAAAATTAGGTGGCGAACACAAGTTGGCCTTAGGATTAAAAGCAGGATTAACATTACATAATGTTGCTTTAAATAGTAGAATTGCAAGTACATTACCAGATCCAACAGACGGAGTTTTTGGATCTGATGTTAGTAATAGTTATTTTAATTTTGGTACAGGAGCATTTTATTATACAAATAAATACTATATAGGTTTGTCTGTTCCGAATATGATGAGATCTAAACATTTGGATTTTGACGGAAGAAGCTATGGTAGTGAAACGAGTCATTATTTTTTCACAGGGGGTTATGTATTCGATATTAATGAAAACGTAAAATTCAAACCATTTTTTATGGCAAAGTCATCATTTGAAGCGCCTGCTTCTTGGGATGTTTCAACTAACTTTTTGTTCAAGGATAAATTTGAAATTGGAGGAACTTATAGGTTAGATGACAGTTTTGGTGCTATGGTAAATTACGCAATTACACCATCTTTAAAGATTGGTTATGCTTACGATCATATCGTTTCAGATTTAAAAGTAACAACACCATCATCTCATGAGGTAATCTTGTTGTTTGATGTTAACTTTAGCAAAAAAGTATCGCGTTCACCACGTTATTTTTAATCTACCCAACAAAGAAAAATACATATGAAAAATATTTATATACTAGCAAGTGCGTTATTTCTTTCAACAGGAGTATTGGCGCAAAATAAAGACACTAAAGAGGCAGATAAATTATACGACAGATTAGAGTATGTGGATGCAGCTAAGGCCTATTCAAAATTAGTTGAAAAAGGTAAAGCTGATGGGTATGTCTACAAACAATTAGGAGACAGTTATTTTAATATCTTTAATACGAAAGAAGCAGCAACTTGGTATGCTAAAGCAGTAGAAACTTCTCAAGATGCTGAAACGCATTTTAGATATGCTCAAATGTTAAAAGCAGAAGGTAATTTAAAAGGAGCAGAAGCACAAATGGAACAATTTGCAAAAATGCAACCTAATGACGCCAGAGCTAAAGCATTTAAAAACAATCCAAACTATTTAACAGTTTTAAAAAGTCAAAGTAAGCAATACGATGCTAAAAAATCTGATGTAAGTAGTGATAAAGCTGATTTTGGAGCTGTTTTAACAAATAATAACGAAGTGTTTTTCACAAGTGCTAGAAATACTGCCAGAAAAGCAAGTGGGATGGACGACCAACCTTATTTAGATTTATACAAAGCTACAAGAAATGCAGACGGGACTTTAAGTCAAGCTACAGAAGTTGCAGAGTTGAATACAAAATGGCATGATGGTCCAGCAACTATCACATCAGATGGCTCAACTATTTATTATGGTAGTGAAAGTTTTAATGAAAGTGAATTTAAAAAGAATAAAGAAAAAAAGCTAAAATTCGGTCAAATCTATTTATATAAAGCGACTAAAGATGGCGATAAATGGTCAAATTCAAAACCATTATCTATTAATAGTGTAGATTATTCTGTAAGAAACCCAAGTATTAGTAAAGACGGAAAAACATTATATTTTTCTTCTGATATGCCAGGTGGATTTGGAGGTGAAGACATTTGGAAAGTAAGTGTAGATGGTGAAACTTATGGAACGCCAGTTAACTTAGGACCTAATGTTAATACAGAAGCGAACGAAAGTTTTCCTTCAATCCAGGATGACAATATTTTATTCTTTTCATCAAACGGAAGACAAGGATTTGGTGGATACGATGTTTTCAAACAAAATACAAATACTAACGAAAAAGCTACAAACGTTGGTGAGCCAGTAAATTCACCAAAAGATGATTTTGCATTTTCATACAACTTGCAAAAAAATGTTGGATATTTTTCTAGTAATAGAGAAGGAAACGACGACATTTACCAAGCTAACGCAGTTTGTGGTGTAGATGCAACTATTGTTGTTAAAGATGCTGAAACAGGTAAATTGCTTTCAGGTGCCAATGTTACTTTCTTAAATAATAAAGGTGTAGAAAAAGGAAATCAAGTTTCTAACGATATGGGAGAAACGAAATTTGGAGTAGAATGTGACCAGGTGGCAAGTTTTAATGCTACTAGAACTGGGTACGAAAACGGGAGTGTTTCAATGGAGAAATCTCAAAACGGACCAAAATCGATTGTGTTAAACATGACGCCTATCAAACCAATTATTACAGAAAGAGAAGTGATTTTGCAACCAATTTTCTTTGAATACAACAAATCTAACATAACTGAACAAGGTGCTGAAGAATTAGACAAGTTGGTTAAAGTAATGAATGAATATCCGAATATGGTTATTGATGCTAAATCACATACAGATAATCGTGGTGCAGATAGCTATAACTTAAAACTATCAGACAGAAGAGCAAAATCTACTGTACAATATATAGTTTCAAAAGGAATTGCTAAAAACAGAATTACAGGAAGTGGAATGGGAGAAACTCAACCTAAAGTTCCTTGTACAGAATGTACTGAAGAAGAACATGCTCAAAACAGACGTAGTGAGTTCTTAATCATAAAAAAATAATAATTCCAAAAAGGCAGTTTATATTTTAAACTGCCTTTTTCATATAGATAAATCTCTCAGAAATGAGAGATTTATTTGTTTTATAAGCATTTCATCGACTAATAGGTGATTTTGTCGATGTTTTACTTCGCTTTGTTAAAAAAACAATACTTTAGTTAGCTTTTTATAAAATTTTTAACAAACATCCATTATTCTATGAAAAAATTTTACTTTTTTTCTGTAAAAATGATAAGTACCAAAAAGGTATTTATGTTTTTAGTGATGGTGTTTAGTTTATTTGTAAGTACGGTTAACGCTCAAATTGCGGTTACTGTAACAAATAATACAAACACCACACCAAATTTAGCAACAAGTTATACATCACTTGCTAATGCTTTAACCGATTTAAATGCTGTAAATGCAATGTCGGGACCTATTACATTAACATTAGCGGCTGGAACGGAAAATACTCCGCCAACTGGCTTATTGCTTGGTAGTGCAACTTTAAATCCAGTGTTAAATTCAACAAACACTATTACAATTATTGGAACTGGTGCTACTACAGTTTTAAATGCTGGTGTTGGAACTGCAACGCCTGCTAGTGCTGTACCAGATGGTATTTTTAAATTAGTCGGTGCAGATTATGTTACTTTAGACGCAATCACTTTTACAGATTCTAATACAACAAACCCAGCAACTATGGAAGTCGGTTTAGGTATGTTTAAATTGTCTGCAACGGATGGATGTAATAATAATACGATACAGAATTGTATATTTAACATGCAACGTGTTAATAATGCTAACAGTACAGCTCCAATGGTAGAAGGTTCTGTTGGTATTGCTATGATGAATTCTACTGCTTTAGCATCAACTACTGTATTAACAGTTACTGCTGCTTCTGGTGCTAGTTCAAACAATAAGTTTTATAGTAACACTATTAATGGTGGTAATTATGGAATTGTATTACGTGGTTTTGCTGCTGCATCACCTTTTACTTTGGCTGATACAAATAATGATGTCGGAGGACTTTCATTAGCAACAGGAAATACCGTATTAAATTACGGAGGAGCTGCTGCTGCTGCAAATCCTGCTGCTGGTATTAGAATTGTTGATCAGTGGGCTGCAAATGTTTCATTTAACACCGTTAACAATAATAATGGAAGTGGTGTAAATCATGTCTCAACATTAAGAGGGATTATTACTTCAGGGAGTACATCAGCTTCGTTAGCTATCAATAATAATACAATTACGCTTTCAGGTGGAGGTACAACATCGCAATTAGATGGAATTAGTAATGCAGCTGGGAGTACAGCAGCAGCTAACACAATAAATATTAATAATAATACACTTGTGTTAAATTATTCTACTGCAACTGGAGCAACTATTAATGGTATTGTGAATTCTGCAACAGCTACAACGGTTAATATTAATGGTAATAATATTTCTGCTGGAAGTGTTATACCAGGTACAGGAACACATATTCTAATTGCTGGAGGTTCTCCAATAAATTTAAATGTTTTAAATAATACGATTAATAACTTTTCAAGAAGTACGGCTACAACTGGTACTTTAAGAGGAATTGTATTTACATCACCAACTACTTCAGTAATTAACAACAACGTTATAAGTAATTTATCATATACAAATAATGCTTCAACAGGAATTATTGATGGTATTTATGGATTTTCAAGTTCAGTTGATGTAACTATTTCTAATAATCAAGTCAATAATTTAACAACTGCTGGAGGTGCTATTCGTGGTATTGTGGAATTTGGAGTTGCTGGTAATAAAAATGTTTTTAACAATACAGTTCATACTTTTGCTAAAACAGCCGGATATGTTGGAGCGGGTGTAAATTATACAGCAATAACATGTTCTGTAGGAGTTATTAATTTAAGTAAAAATAAAATTTACAATATTTCTAGTTCTGGTGCAAGTGCAACTGTAGTTGGTATTTCTCTTACAGGAGGAACAACTAATACTATTACTAACAATATTATTGGGGAATTATTTACACCAACTGCTTCCGCTTTAAACGCAATTAGAGGTATAGACGTTTCTGGGAGTACAACTTCGAATGTAAACTACAATACCGTAATGATTAATGCAACTAGTTCAGGTGCTACATTTGGTTCAAGTGCAATTTCTGTTTTAACAACCCCAACTGTTGTTTTAAGAAATAATATTTTTGTAAATAATTCTGCTGTAATGGGAGCTGGTTTAGCTGCCGCTTACAGAAGATCTTCAACAACTTTAACTACTTACGATGCAGCTTCTAATAATAATTTGTTTTATGGAAGTACTATATTTACTGATGGTACAAATACAGATGTAACTTTAGCAGCATTCAAAAACAGAGTTGGAACAAGAGATACAGCTTCAATAACAGAAAATCCAACGTTTGTTTCTACAACTGGATCAAATGCGAATTTTTTACATATCGATACTGCTGTAGCAACACAAATTGAAAGTGGAGCTTCTCCTGTTCCAGGTATTACTGATGATTTTGATGGGAATGTGAGAAATGTTACTACACCAGATATAGGTGCTGATGAATTTACTGGGGTTTTAGCTGATTTTACAGCACCAACAATCTCTCATACAGCTCCTGTAACAACTTGTTTTGAAGGTAGTAGAGTTATATCAGCAACTATAACAGATGCTAGTGGGATTCCTACAGGAATTGGCTCGCCAGTTGTTTACTGGAGAATAAATGCTGGTG
>MGWJ01000072.1:12284-19261 GCA_001800945.1 Flavobacteria bacterium RIFCSPLOWO2_12_FULL_31_7 | reverse complement strand
TTCTTATTATAAAGCAGAAAAAATAATTAATAACTAAAAAATAACACAGTATGAAAGCACTTATTTTAACAGCTATTTTAGCTATCACTTTAGTTTCTTGTAATCAAAAAAACAAAGAGACAGAAAACAAGACCACAGAAACTTCAACAAATTCAAATGAAATATATGCGTGTTCCATGCACCCAGAGATTACAGGAAAAAAAGGAGAAGAATGTTCCAAATGTGGTATGGAATTAACAGAACCAGTTGCTCAAAAAGAACACGACCACACTGATGGTACCCATGATCATACAGATGCTGCTACTTCTGAAGAAGGGGCTCAAGAAACAAATACCTATTCCACTCCTTTTTCAACTAGCGTAATTGTCGATAATTATTTAAAAATCAAGAATGCGCTGACTAAAGATGATGCAAATGGCGCAGCTAAAGCAGGGAAAGCTTTGTATCAAACGTTCAATTCTATAAATGCAAACAGTTTAACTGCAAGTCAAAAAAAGGAATATTTAGACATTGCTGATGATGCAAAAGAGCACGCAGAACATATAGGTGACAACGCCGGGAAAATAGACCATCAAAGAGAACATTTTGTACTTTTAAGCAAAGATGTAAGTGATTTAATAGCAACTTTCGGAACAAATCAAAAACTTTATCTGGATTTTTGCCCTATGGCAGATAACAACAAAGGTGCTGTTTGGATAAGCGAAACCAAAGAAATTACAAACCCTTATTTTGGAAAAGATATGGCTACGTGCGGTTCTATAAAAAAAGAATTCTAGAATGAAAATAATCATCAAAAAAATACTTTTTATTGGGTTAATTATTTTTTTGTTGATACAGTTATATCAACCTGCTCGAAATATTAGTTTTGAGCAGGATATAACTGGCAATTTTACAAAAGTCTATAATGTTCCTAAAAATGTTGAAATCATTTTGCGAACTTCTTGTTATGATTGCCACAGTAACAACACCTATTATCCTTGGTATTCTTACATTCAACCCGCTCGTTTTTTTATGGAAAGACATATAAAAGAAGGTAAAGAGGAATTGAATTTTAATGAATTTGGAAATTATTCAAAACGCAGGCAAAACAGCAAATTGAAAGCTATAAGTAAAGAAATCGAATCAAACGAAATGCCTTTGAGTTCTTATACTTTAATTCATAAAAATGCAATCCTTACAGCCTCACAAAAAAAGAAAGTTTTGGATTGGATAAATAAAATAGAAGATAGTATTTCATCACAAAATTAAAAATAATGGTAGAAAAATTAATAACATTCTCACTACGAAATCGGGCAATTGTCTTGCTGGTTTCGGCTTGCTTATTTGCTTGGGGCATTTACAGCGTACAACAAAATCCCATAGATGCCATTCCTGATTTATCCGAAAACCAAGTAATTGTTTTTACAGAATGGATGGGAAGAAGCCCTCAGGTTATAGAAGCGCAGGTTACTTATCCATTGGTTTCTAACTTGCAAGGCATTCCAAAAGTCAAAAATATCCGGGGCGCTTCGATGTTTGGGATGAGCTTTGTTTACATCATTTTTGAAGATGATGTCGATATATATTGGGCAAGAACTCGGGTGTTGGAAAGATTAAATTATGCACAACGATTATTACCACAAAATGTAGTACCAACCTTGGGTCCTGATGGCACAGGTGTGGGTCACGTTTTTTGGTATCATTTAAATGCGAAAGGTATGGACTTGGGAGAACAAAGAGCCTTGCAAGATTGGTACGTGAAATTTGCCTTGCAAACCGTTCCAGGAGTTGCCGAAGTGGCTTCATTTGGTGGATTTGAAAAGCAATATCAATTAGTGTTGGATCCATTGAAAATGCAATACTACAACGTCAGTATGATGGAAGTAATGAATGCTGTCAAAACAAATAATAATGACGTTGGAGGAAGAAAATTTGAAATGAGCAATATGTCCTATATCGTTAGGGGCTTGGGCTACATCAAAAACATAAAAGATGTAGAAGACATTGCTATTAAAAACTATAATTCCGTTCCGGTAAAAGTTAAAGATATTGGTTCAATACAAATGGGTGGCGATTTGAGACTAGGTATTTTTGATGAAAATGGCAATGGTGAAGTTGTTGGCGGAATTGTGGTAATGCGTTATGGTGAAAATGCTGACAAAGTAATCACGGCAGTAAAAGAGAAAATGAAAGAAGTCGAAAAAGGATTGCCCGAAGGAGTTACTTTCAAAACATCTTATGACAGAAGTGAATTGATAGAAAAAGCAATCGAATCAGTCAAAGGAACGCTAATCGAAGAAATGATTGCCGTTTCGATCATTGTGTTACTTTTTCTTTTTCATTGGCGAAGTGCTTTGATTATACTCATTCAATTACCTATATCTGTGGCTATTGGCTTTATTTTACTCGAAGCATTTGGTATTTCTTCAAACATTATGTCACTAACGGGGATTGCTCTGGCAATTGGTGTTGTCGTTGATGATGGTATCGTAATGGTAGAGAATGCATACAGGACAATTTCGGAGAAACAGGAAGAAATGGACAATAATCAGTAATTGGAAATAAGATGAAAAATAAAATTAAAAATATATTCAAAAAAGAAAACGATCCGTTGTCTTCTGAAGATAAGTTGAAGCTTATAGAAAGCTCTTCCAAATTAGTAGGCCCAGGTGTTTTCTACTCAACAATAATTGTAATTACATCCTTTTTGCCTGTATTTCTTCTCACGGGGATGGAAGGCAAGTTATTTGGGCCACTAGCTTGGACAAAATCGTTTATACTGATAGTTGATGCTTTTTTAGCCATTACACTTACACCTGTGCTAATTAGTTTTTTACTAAAAGGAAAACTTCGCCCAGAAGACAAGAACCCAATTAATAAAAAATTGGAAAGCATTTACACCCCCATTTTAATTTTTTGTTTAAAATGGAGAAAAACGGTATTGGGCATCAACATCATTGCCTTGCTGATTGGTGTATTAATGTTTACTCGTTTAGGTTCTGAATTTATGCCTCCTTTAGATGAAGGATCTGTACTGTTTATGCCAGTAACCTTACCCGATGTATCCAACTCCGAAGTAAAGAGAATTCTTCAGGTTCAGGACAAATTGATCAAATCAATTCCCGAAGTGGCTCACGTGTTGGGAAAAGCAGGCAGGGCAAATACGGCAACCGATAATAGTCCAATAAGTATGGTTGAAACCATTATTTTGTTAAAACCTCAAGCAGAATGGCGAGAAGACAAAACCAAGAATGATATTATCACGGAAATAAACAACAAACTGCAAATCCCTGGTGTGACCAATGGCTTTACGCAACCTATTATCAACCGTATCAATATGCTTTCAACTGGTATCAGAACTGATGTAGGAATCAAAATCTACGGAGCAAGTTTAGACACCATCAATGTTTTGGCTCAAAAAATTAAAAAGACATTGGAAGGAACTTCTGGAGTTAAAGATTTGTATGCGGAACCCATAACAGGAGGAAAATATATTGACATTGAAGCAAAAAGAGAGGTTATTGGCAGATATGGATTGACCATAGACGATATAAATAACGTAGTTGAAGCTTCAATTGGAGGTATGAAACTAACCACGACTATCGAGGGAAGACAGCGTTTTTCTGTAAATGCCCGTTATGCACAAGAATACCGTAACAGCATTGAAGCCTTAAAAAAACTACAGGTGCAAACAATGGATTTTGGTCCAATACCATTAGAAACTGTAGCTAATGTAAAAATAAGTGACGGTCCTCCAATGATAAATAGCGAAAATGCAATGCTTCGTGGCACTGTATTGTTCAACGTTCGGGAACGTGATTTAGGAAGTACTGTAAAAGAAGCGCAGAAGAAACTCAATGCAATGATGACTAAAATGCCAAAAGGATATTATGTGGAATGGAGCGGACAATGGGAAAATCAAATCCGTGCCAATAAAACTTTAAGTTTAATATTACCCATTGTTGTGGTCATAATATTTCTAGTTTTATATTTTACGTATCATTCAATGAAAGAGGCGTTAATCACAATGATTACAGTACCCTTTGCTCTAATTGGAGGGATTTTTATGGTTTATTTTTATGGAATTAATTTATCCGTTGCTGTTGCCGTTGGCTTTATTGCACTGTTTGGAATGGCAATCGAAACGGCAATGTTAATGACCATCTATTTGAATGAAGCAATGAATAAAATGGTAGAAAAGTACGGAAACACGAAGGAAACCATAACCGAAGAAATATTGAAACAATATATTATTGATGGTTCAGCCAAAAGGTTAAGACCAAAATTGATGACTGTTTCAGTTTCATTATTTGGACTAATCCCCATTCTTTGGGCAACAGGAACAGGATCAGATATAATGCTTCCCATCACTGTCCCACTAATTGGAGGCACCATTACCTCCACGATTTATGTATTATTAGTAACACCGATTGTTTTTGAGATGGTAAAACTTCGAGAATTAAGAACAAAAGGTAAAATAGAACTTATAGATGTTAAAGAATAAATTTTATATAGCCATAAGTTGTTTGATTTTAAGCGCTAGCAATTTAGCAGCCCAAACACTTTCCTTGGATAATGTATTGAATACCATCAAAACAAATAATCCACAATTGAAAATGTATGATGCCGAAATTCAAAGTATGGATGCGGCGGCAAAAGGAGCCAAAAGCTGGATGCCTCCTCAAGTGGAAACAGGTTTTTTTATGACGCCCTACAATACCAAAATGTGGAAAGCAAATGAAATGAACCCTGGTATGGGAAACTATATGTTGGGTGTTACGCAAATGATACCCAATGCATCCAAGTTAAAAGCTGATTTTAATCTTATGAATGCAATGTCATCTGTTGAAAAAGAAAACAAAAACTATACAGTTAATCAATTGAAAGCATTGGCAAAAACAAATTATTATCAATGGTTGGTTTTAAATAAAAAAATAAAAATAGCCGATGATAATTTGTTGCTTTTAGATTATATGATTAAAAGTATGGAAATACGCTACCAGTATAATATGGATAAATTGCCTACTTATTACAAAGCAAAATCGCAATACAGCGCATTAGAAAGTATGATTCTAATGTTGCAAAATGACATTTCCTTAAAGCGAATTATGCTAAACACCTTGATGGCAAGAGATAAAAACACCAAATTTGAAATTGATGAAACTTACGAAATAAAAGATTTTAATTCGGTAATATCAGATACCACTTCTCTTTCGAAAAATCGAAGCGATGTACAAGCCATCGAAAAAACGATGGAAATAAATCAGCTCAAAATTGCAGCCGAAAAAACAAAACTATTACCCGAGTTTGGTATAAAATACGACCATATGTTTGCTTTTGGAACACAACCACAACAGTTCTCCTTGTTGGGAATGGTTACTATTCCTATGCCTTGGTCAACCAAAATGAATAAAGCCAATATCAATAGTTTTAAAATTAAAAATGAAAGCTTGAACTGGCAAAAACAAATGATTTTGAATGAAGCTGCAGGAATGATTTCGGGAATGAATACAGAACTAACTTCCTTAAAAAAACAGTACGAAATCGCCCAAAAAAGTATCATACCTGCTTTACGAAAAAATTATGAAACCGCAATCTTGGCTTGGCAAAATAACACTGGTGATTTATTTGTCACTCTCGATGCTTGGGAAGCATTAAATATGGCTCAAATTGATGCCTTGGACAAATTACAAAGTATTTTGGCAGCACAAGTAGAAATTGAAAAACAATTAGAAACCAAATAATTATGAACAAGTATATAAAGTATGGTTTAGCTCTTGTTGTAATTTCCATTATCGGAATTGCAATCTATTTCTTTGCCAAAAAATCAGATAATCATTCGGAAATGGGACATCAAAACGAGGTTTACACTTGTTCAATGCACCCGGAAATCATTAGAGATAAACCCGGAAATTGTCCCATTTGCGGAATGACTTTGGTAAAAAAAGTAACAGAGAATAATTCCGTTGACGACAATTCAATCGACAATCTTATAAAACCTACCGACAATTTTATAGTAGGTAATTATCAAACAACAACGGCAATAGACACTGCTTTGAGCAGTGAAATAAATTTACCGGGAATTGTGGAGTATGATCCCAATTCATCGGTAAATATTGCAGCTCGAATGAGCGGTCGAATCGAAAAAATGTATGTCAATTATAAATATCAAAAAGTAAATAAAGGACAAAAACTATTTGATTTATACAGCCCTGAATTACTGACGGAGCAACAAAACTTCATTTATATGGTCATTAATGATGTTGAAAATCCTGCGATTATTAATGCATCCAGACAAAAATTGTTGCTTTATGGAATGACGGAAAGTCAAATTAATTTTTTGGTTGCAACTAAAAAATCGAATCCTGTAATCTCAATCTTTAGTCCTGCTTCTGGTATTATTGACGGTACAGGAACGATGGATAATACAACAAATCCTGCGATGCAAAGTGCAAGTAACAACACTGCAACATTGGATGTGAAAGAAGGGAGTTATATAAAAAAAGGAGAAGTCATTTTTAAACTATTAAATACGGATAAAGTATGGGGAATATTCAATGTTATCCAAGGATATAATAGTCTAATAAAAGCCAATCAATCCATCAGAATTACTTCCGAACTTGACAAAAACGAATTTATGGATGCCAAAATAAATTTTGTCGAAACACAATTAAATGCAACTGATAAAACCAATAGAATTCGAGTTTATTTAAATAACAATAAATTAAAATTACCAATTGGGTTAAGATTGCAAGGAGTTGTGAAAACAAATCCAGTAAATGGAATTTGGATTCAAAAACAGTCAATGGTAAGCATTGGAAACAAGAAAATAGTTTTCTTAAAAATGGACAATGGCTATAGGGCAACCTCCATAAAAACAGGAATTGAAATAGTTGATTTTATCCAAATTATGGAGGGCATTTCAGTAAAAGACACCATTGCCAAAAACGCACAATATTTAATTGACAGCGAAAGCTTTATTAAAACCGAATAATAAT
>MGWJ01000072.1:6789-12266 GCA_001800945.1 Flavobacteria bacterium RIFCSPLOWO2_12_FULL_31_7 | reverse complement strand
ATATGGCAAATGGGGCATTTTCCGGGTTTGTCTTCCTTAACTTATGGATCCACAAGTTAAGGAAGACAAACCCGGAAAATGCCCCATTTGCCATATGGAGTTAACCCCAATAAAACAAGATGACACAGAGGCTAATGAAATAAGTTTGAGTAAACAGCAAATACAATTGGGAAATATCACTACACAAACTATTTCAGAAACTCAAAGCAGTTTAGAGCAAAATTATACAGGAGTCTTGTCCATTAATCAAGAAAAAATAAAAACCATTTCTGCAAGAGCAATGGGACGAATTGAAAAGTTGTATTTCAAAACCGTTGGTGATTATGTTTCTAAAAACCAAGCCGTATATCAATTGTATAGTGAAGATATTGCCATTGCCAAACAGGATTATTTTACGGCATACAAACAACTGGCAATGCCTGGCGATTTTGGAAAAAATGCCCGAAATATGCTCAATGCAGCAAAACAAAAACTGTTGTTCTTTGGTTTAACCAATGCCCAGATTGAAAGTATAAAAACCAGCAAGGAAGTTTCTCCTTATACCATTTTTTATAGCACTGCCAGTGGAACAATATCGGAAATAAGTACCACAGAAGGCAGTTATGCAA
This sequence comes from Flavobacteria bacterium RIFCSPLOWO2_12_FULL_31_7, assembly GCA_001800945.1. Taxonomy (GTDB): domain Bacteria; phylum Bacteroidota; class Bacteroidia; order Flavobacteriales; family Flavobacteriaceae; genus Flavobacterium. Next base: position 11,658 of record MGWJ01000072.1, on the reverse strand, counting down.
TGGAAGGTTCCCCCATCATTAAATTGGCGGATTTAAACAGTCTTTGGTTAGAAACACAGGTAAACGTAAACTATGCCAAGAATCTAAAAATAGGACAAAAAGCCCAAATTACATTTTCCGATTTTCCTGATAAAACCATAAATGCGCAAGTTTCTTTTATCAATCCTGAAATAAATCCAGATACTCGTCTGCTTTTAATTCGATTGGAAATATCAAATCCAAATTTGCAATTAAAACCCGGGATGCAGGCTATGGCAAAATTAACACAATCCAATCTAAAAGGATTGTATATTCCTGTAGATGCAGTGATCAGGGAGGAAAACGCTTCCTATATTTGGGTTGAAAAAAGACCGGGAGTATTTGAAAACGTAATGGTAGAAACTGGAATAGAAACCAATGGACTCATAGAAATAAAAACAAAAATTGCCAATGGTCAAAAAGTGGTGATAACAGGAGCCTATGCAATTAATAGTGAATATAAATTCCGTAAAGGTTCTGACCCAATGGAAGGGATGAAAATGTAATTTAAAATAATAAGGATGAATAATTTTAACCAAATAATACAACAATACAAAAACGATACAGAAAGTGTTTATAATACATGGTTTGTTGACAATGATCAAAGACTAAAAGCATTCCGAACAATACGCCGGGGTGTTTTGCAGGTTATTGATGATATAAAGAACAAATCATTCCCAAACGATTTCAAAAACAGTAGTCTAGAGTTTGTGTTGAATTGCATTGCAGAGCAAAAGCAAGTGTTTGTTGGCGTTTCACATCCTTTTTATTGGAAACCTAAATTGCGTATTCCTGATATTTACGAAAATCAAACGAATAAGATTGCTTTTGGCCAATTCTTGGAAAACTGCATCAATGCCAAAACAGAAGAACAAGTTGTAAAAGAGATTGTAAGGCTAGATGAACTCAAAATAAAAGGTTTGGGACCAGCAGTAGGAAGTATTTTATATTTTTTGCATCCAACTTGGTTTCCACCATTCAATACTGCCATTCTCAACGGATTTAATTTTTTATACAAAGACAAAAAAAAGCTCGGTAGCTGGACGGAATACCTAAAAATTCGTGAAACACTTCTCGAAACAAATAGCACTCATAAATCGGAATTATCTAATGATTTAGGAGCAATCGCAGGATTGTGTTTTGAAATTGGAACGCAAAAAATGCTCATTGGAAATGATGATTACTTGAGCGAAGAAGAGCGTCATAAATTTGAAAAAAACATAGTTAAACGGCAAAAGGAAATACAGGAAGAAAAGCAAGAAGAAAATCTGCATAGCGAAATGCAATACCATTTATTAAAAATCGGTGCTTCGTTAGGTTTTGATGTTACGCCTGCTAGTAATGACAAAAGCAAAGCTTTCAACGGGCAAAGTTTTTCTTTTATCTCTATGAATAAATTTCCTGAATTGCCTTGCGATAAAGACACACAAAACACCATTAAACTTATTGATGTGCTATGGTTTGAAAAAGGAACAAACAACATTATTGGCGCATTTGAAGTAGAAAAAAGCACCAGCATTTATTCGGGTATTTTACGTCTTTCCGACCTTTATTTTAGTATTTCTGACGGCGATGAAGTATTCTATATTATTATCCCCGACAGTCGTGAAAAAGATGTGATTCAACAACTAAATAGACCTGTCATAAAAAATTCAAAAATGATTATCAAATATATACTGTTTTCAGAATTGAGAACCAATTGTGACGCTATTTGCAAATTTGGTTCAGATCATTCTATTATGGATAAAATAGCAAAATCAAATTAAAACCTAAAAATATAACAAATCAAACCCAAAATTGTGCAACTCGGAAATGCAGTTATGGTCGAAATTTGTGTTAAAATAACAGAAAGATGATACATACTTATGATATTACCGGAATGACTTGTGATGGTTGCCGCACCAAAGTCGAAAAAGCATTGAATACTATTGCAGGTGTTGAAGCTAAAGTTTCATTAACCCCACCCATAGCAACTATTACTATGGAAAAACACATTTCAACTGAGCAATTACAAGAAGCATTAACTACTGTTGGGAAATACACTATAGCAATGACCAATGGCAAAATGCCTAAAGTCATAGCAGTAACCAAAGACACTGCAATGTCTTCTGAAGCTTCACATTCTCATAACGATAAAAAGGAAATGCAAATACCCGTCAATGCTAATGGCAAATACTATTGTCCTATGCATTGTGAGGGAGAAAAAGTATATGACAAACCGGGCGATTGTCCCGTGTGTGGAATGCATTTGGTGAAAGAAGCAGAATCGGTAGCAAGCAATGCCTTATATACTTGCCCAATGCATCCCGAAGTTATTCAAGACAAGCCAGGTTCGTGTCCGATATGCGGAATGGATTTGATACCAATGAATCCAAGTGATACCGAAGACCAAAAGACATATAAGGATTTAGTTAAGAAAATGAAAATAGCCGTTGTTTTTACGGTTCCCATTTTCGCCATCGCAATGATAGAAATGGCACATAACAATCCTTTATTTAAAATAATGGATGCTCCTAAATGGAATTGGGTACAATTACTGCTTTCGCTACCTGTTGTTTTTTATGCCTGTTGGATATTCTTTGTCCGAGCTTGGAAATCTATCATTACTTGGAATTTAAATATGTTTACCCTTATAGGAATTGGTACAGGAGTAGCTTTTTTATTTAGCTTAGTCGGAATGTTTTTTCCCGACATTTTTCCTAGCGAATTCAAAACCGAACACGGTACAGTATTACTCTATTTTGAAGCAACAACGGTTATTTTAACTTTGGTTTTATTAGGGCAACTATTAGAAGCCAGAGCACACAGTCAAACCAGCGGAGCAATCAAAGAATTATTAAAACTAGCCCCAACCGAGGCCACTTTGGTTATTGATGGTGGCGATAAAGTAATCTCAATTCACGATATTAAAAAAGGCGATTTATTACGTGTAAAGCCTGGAGACAAAATTCCTGTAGATGGAAAAATAACCGATGGAGAAAGTAGCATAGATGAAGCCATGATAACAGGCGAACCAATACCTGTTGACAAGAAAAAAGATGATAATGTAATAGCTGGAACAATTAATGGTAACAAATCATTTATAATGGTTGCAGAAAAAGTAGGTTCAGAAACCTTGCTTTCTCAAATTGTCCAAATGGTAAACGATGCTTCCCGTTCGAGAGCGCCAATCCAAAAATTAGCCGATAGCATTTCTAAATATTTTGTTCCTATTGTAGTGATCATTTCTGCTATAACTTTTTTCATTTGGGCAAAATTCGGTCCCGAACCAGCATTGGTTTATGGCTTTATAAATGCCATAGCAGTATTAATTATTGCCTGTCCTTGTGCATTGGGTTTGGCAACGCCTATGTCAGTAATGGTAGGTGTTGGTAAAGGCGCACAATCAGGGGTTTTGATAAAAAATGCAGAAGCTTTAGAAAACATGAATAAGGTTAATGTACTTATTACAGATAAAACAGGAACCATCACCGAAGGAAAACCATCTGTTGAAAAAATTTATGCTGCCAATAACAACGATGATGATTTGTTACAGAGCATAGCTTCACTGAACCAATATAGTGAGCATCCATTAGCACAAGCCGTAGTCAATTATGCCAAATCAAAAACCGTTTCATTAATCGAAGTAAAAGATTTTGAGGCAGTTGCCGGAAAAGGAATTACAGGAACAGTAACCAATAAAAAAGTAGCATTAGGAAATAAAAAACTAATGGGACAGGTAAAAGCAACAGTTTCTGATGATTTAGAAAACAAAATCATAGCTGAACAAAAACTCGGAAAAACAGTGTCATACATAGCCATTGATGGAGTTGCTGTTGGTTTTGTGTCCATTTTCGATGCCATTAAAGAATCAAGCGCAGCAGCCATTAAAGAATTAATGGGCCAAGGTGTCGAAGTAATTATGCTAACTGGGGACAATGAAAACACTGCCAAAGCAGTTGCTGATGAATTGGGATTAGCGTCGTATAAAGCAGGATGTTTACCAGAGGACAAACTCAAAGAAATTAAAAAATTACAAGCAGAAGGAAAAATTGTAGCAATGGCGGGCGATGGTATAAACGACGCACCCGCATTAGCACAAGCAGACATTGGAATTGCAATGGGAACAGGAACTGATGTAGCTATTGAAAGTGCTAAAATTACTTTAGTAAAAGGAGATTTACAAGGAATTGTAAAAGCCAAGAATTTAAGCCATGCTGTTATGAAAAACATTAAGCAAAATCTATTTTTTGCCTTTTTCTATAATGTGTTAGGAGTTCCAATTGCAGCTGGAGTTTTATATCCGTTTTTCGGAATTTTATTATCTCCAATGATTGCAGCTTTAGCAATGTCTTTTAGTTCAGTATCAGTTATTGTAAATGCGTTACGATTACGAAATTTAAAACTTTAAATAAAATATAATGAAAAAAACAGTTCTTATAATCATCATCCTTTCAATCGGACTTTTTGCGAATGCACAAGTAAAAAAAGAAACACAACAAACTTTTTACACCTGTGTAATGCATCCCGAAATTCATTCACCCAAACCTGGTAAATGTCCAAAATGTGGGATGGCTTTGGTAAAAGAAAAAGCAAAGGTGGTTAAGCTGAAAGTAAGTGCAAAACCAAAAGCAGTTACACCTGTTAAAAAAGCACCACCTGAAAAAGTTAAAACTTCAGATAAAGTAGACTCGCACAAAGACCATGATATGAAAAACATGGAAAAGATAACAGTAAATCCTCCTGCAATAAAAAGAGTGATTAAAGATGAACCACCAAAAGTTGTCAGGTATGATTTATATGTTCGGGATACAGTGGTGAATTTTTCAGGAAAACAAAGAAGAGCAATTGCAGTGAATGGTCAAATACCAA
>MGWJ01000072.1:0-6747 GCA_001800945.1 Flavobacteria bacterium RIFCSPLOWO2_12_FULL_31_7 | reverse complement strand
GGTGATACCGCAGAGATTTATGTTCATAACGAACTCGATGAAGAAACATCATTACACTGGCACGGACTGTTTTTACCCAATAAAGAAGATGGTGTACCTAACCTTACCCAAATGCCAATAAAGCCACACAGTACCTACAAATATTCTTTTCTAATCCGTCAGCACGGAACACACTGGTATCACAGCCATTCTGGGTTACAGGAACAAATCGGGATGTATGGTTCATTTGTGATGAATAAAAGAAACTCTGATCCGAATTTCAGGGAAGGAATAGATGATCTGCCCACAATTCCTATAGTGTTAAGTGAATGGACAGATATCAAACCTGAGAATATCCATAGGATGTTACACAATGCCTCAGATTGGTTTGCATTAAAAAAAGGTACAACCCAAAGTTATGCAGAAGCTATAAAACAAGGTTATTTCAAAACTAAGGTTGTCAATGAGTGGAAGCGGATGAACGCTATGGATGTAAGCGATATTTATTATGAGAAGTTTTTAATAAATGGAAAAAATGAGAGCCAGCTTTCACAGTTTAAAGCAGGAGATAAAGTAAGATTACGCGTTTCAAACGGAGGCGCTTCCAGTAATTTCTGGCTTACCTACGCCGGAGGCAAAATTACCGTTGTTGCCAGTGATGGTAATGATGTCGAGCCAGTTGAGGTAGACCGTTTACTCATTGCAGTTTCTGAAACCTATGATGTTATCCTGACCATTCCAGCAGAAAACACATCCTATGAATTTTTAGCCACACCAGAAGACCGGACAAAATCCACTTCCCTATACATTGGTAATGGGATTAAGCAACTCATTTCGCCTTTACCCAAACTGAAATATTTTGAAGGGATGCAAATGATGAACGATATGATGAAGATGAATGGAGATTTAGATGATATGGGGATGCAGATGTCGTTGAATCAGATGGACATGAATGCTGTAATGTACCCCGAAATTACAGGCCCACAAAAAAAGGGTTCCAAAGAAATGTCAATGGAAATGGACAAAGAAGAAACCAAAAAAGAGACTCCAGATAAAACACACGACATGCATAATATGGAGAATAAATACAATCCCAATGAACTTGCCGATATCGTGACATTAAATTATGCGATGCTAAAATCCCCAACAAGTACAGCACTATCAAAAGAGGCACCGGTAAAGGAACTCAAATTTGAACTTACCGGCAATATGAATCGCTATGTTTGGAGCCTGGATAACAAAGTAGTTTCGGAATCTGATAAAATCCTGATTAAAAAAGGAGAAATTTTACGCATTGTTTTGCATAACAATTCAATGATGCGTCACCCGATGCACCTGCATGGTCACGATTTCAGGGTTATTAATGGACAGGGTGATTATGCCCCAATGAAAAACATTATTGACATCATGCCGATGGAAACAGATACAATTGAATTCGCAGCAAGCGAGGACGGAGGAGACTGGTTCTTTCATTGCCATATTTTGTATCACATGATGAGCGGAATGGGTAGGGTTTTTAGTTATGAAAATTCACCTCCAAATCCGGAAATACCAAATCCTAAATTGGCGCAACGTAAATTATTTGCTGATGACAGAAAGTTTCATTTTATGGCAGAAAATGATTTTGCAACAAATGGAAATGATGGTATGGCAATGATTCAAAATACGCGTTGGAGTTTAGGTGCAGAATGGCGTTTAGGATATGAAGATATGCACGGTTATGAAGCTGAATTTCATTTAGGAAGATATATTGGAAAAATGCAATGGTTGATGCCTTTTGTAGGTTTCGATTGGAGATACAGAAAAATGGATGGAGAAATCGAAAAAAACATCTTTAGACAAGAAAATACGAAAGACAGAAGAGCTTTTTTGAGTTTAGGTGTGAATTATACATTACCAATGTTAGTTATTGTACAAGCTGAAGTATTTCAAGATGGAAATGTAAGATTGCAGTTAATCAGAGAAGATATTCCAATTTCAAAACGTTTAAGAATGGGATTTATGGTAAATACCGATACAGAATTTATGCTTGATGCAAGATATATTTTAAAAAGAAATCTTAGTGTAAGAACGCATTACGATAGTGATATGGGATTCGGTTTAGGATTGAATTTGAATTATTAAACATAAATTAGTATAAATTGAGTAATTTCGTTAAGAACTTTAGTAAAATTTTAATTCTATTAACTTAATAAGTTTAGTAATGAGAAGAGCAATTTGTTGGAAGTAAAGACGCAAATATTTAAATAAAAAATGCGGTGAATAATTAACACATTCCATTTTATTTATTTCATTATTCTTCATTTTACTCTAAAATCATTCCCAATTCTTCTAGTATATCTCTTTTCATTTTACTCAAAGGTCTTTTGGAAAAATTTTCCTTATCGTAATGAGCTCCAAATGCTAATCTATAAATTTCATCCATTGAGACATTACTATCAACTGATCGTAAAAGACCTTTAAGTTTTAGTAAATAATCAATTGAATAAAGTTTTCTCAATCTTACCAGGTCATTAATCTCATCTCTATGTGTTTCATAAATTTCTTCAATTTTAAATGCTATAATTGTATTATGTTCTTTCGATGGAAATAGTCTTTTAATATGGAATACATATTTATTTACACTCTCAATCCAATAGCTGAACTTTAAATCAATTTCTTCTGGGATATAAGGATGCAAAAAATCTGAAGTATTCATTAAAGTTGTCGATTTAACACTACTGTTACAAATATGACAACTTGGAATCAGATTATAAAAAGATAAAGACAATAATGGATAGATGCTTTTTGGATACCAATGATCAAATTCCGGTCTTGTAATTTTATTAGGTTTTATTACTGTCTTAGTATAAATTCTATTACAATATACGCAGGTATTTATATTTAGATTTTTGGCTAAATCATAAGTTGAATATGCTGAAGTCTTTCTTTCAAAACCTCCTTCATACATAAAAATAGTTCTTATCTGATTTAAAATTAGGTCATATTTAATTACTAGAAGGTTTTGATTTTGTGACCTGTATCTAGCCTGTCTCTTTTTTGCCACAAGGTAATGTTGCCATTCAATAAAATTAATGCCATTAACACTATTAAGCCAATCTGTATGATGTGTTTCTAAACTATCTGGTAAATCAGATAAAATACTTCTGATTCTTAATTCATTAAGAAAAGATTTTAAATCACCGTTAGGAAGATTATGAACTCTTGCTTTAACAATAGGAAACAACTTATCAATATGCTCTTTTTTAGCATTTATAATTTTGGGATCGTATGGATTAAGAAAAATCATTTATTTCTTCTTTTTAGAATGTCTCTTAAATATTCCGACTGTTTTAAAATAATTTTTTGAATAAACTGATCATCAATCTCAACATCACTTAGCATATCAGCTAATTTATTTCTCAATACAGGTTCTTCTATAATATTGATTATTTTTTTTACGGTATTAAACTCATCCATATTAAACTCACCTTTTTTATTTCTATTTTCATTTATCCACTTTATCACATATTCAATTTTCGAATTAGCAAAATCACCTATGAGTAAATCTTCAAGGAAGAATGAATGCCCAAGCAAGTCATTTACATTAGCGGCAAAAGTTGTTCTTGGTCTAAACTCACTATCGTGGTCTAAAATTTTATTTGGACTACTTGAATGCAGATATATAACATTAGTACTTGGTATATCACTCAATGAAATGGCATCATGTGTTGTAAAAACAACCTGTACTTTACACCCTAACTTTGAAAAAAAATCACTTGAAAACTGTATAATTGATTGGACAAAGGAACGTTTCCAAGAGGGGTGATAACCTAAATCCGCTTCATCAAGGAATAAAATATAATATTCTTCTTTTCTGACAACTTGGTAATTGATAATATATCGAGAAAAGTAATCATATATTCTACTATATAAGTTAAGAAGCGCTGTTTCACCTGAACTTAATCTACGCTCAGCAAACTCCACACTTACAAAATGTTGTAAATCACTAATTGAGTGAAACTCATGGTTATCATCATTTCCTTTTTGTAAATAATATTTATTTAAAGCGACTAGTAAATTTTCATTAAGATCTAACAAATCATTAAGCTTTTCTTCATCAAAAAAAAGAGATTTTGAAGACCAATTTAAATAATTTCCACTTTTAGAAAAAGTGAGATTATCAATATAATTAATCAGGAAATCTAAAATATTAATAATTTCTTTATCTGGAAGTGGATGTTTATCCCATTTTGAATAATAATAATTATTCAACCAATATTTAAATTTTGTTATTGCATCTGGATTTGTTTTTAAAAATTCTTTAAGCTCTTCTTTATCTTTAAAATAACCTTCTTTAAGAAAAGTATTATGCTTTTCCATTAATTTTATTAATAGGCAAAAAACATCCATTAATAAAATGTTTTTGAATTGTTTTTTATTCAATTCATATCTTTCTTCATCAGATGACACATATCTATTAAAAGTGTCATATTCTTGTCGAATCTGTAAAAAAAGTTCATTTAAAAAAAATTGAAATTCTTGTGGAGTATTTTCAAATTCAATACCATCTTTTATATCAGCATCAATTTTATGTCTTGTGAATACAACTCGATACATATCGTCGTTGAAGAGTCCATATTTTTCTGTAATTTTTTCTGAAAATTTAGATTTTTGAAAACTAATAAATCTTTTATAATCTGCACGTTTCAAACGTTCTGAAATGACTACCTTACTGCTAGCATCAAAAGTTGAATCAAGATTTACAAGATCCTCTCTTAAATATCTATCTGCACTTATATCAATACCCGTTGCATCTAATTTATGATCTAAATATGGTGAGTAATAAACAGTTCCAACTCGTTTGTCTATTTGTTCAAAACCTGAATCCCAATCTCCTTCCAAAATAATTTTAGGAAGATTCATGTTATAATTGTTGATGTAAGATGTTTCCTCTTCTTCCCAAAAAGCAATACCTTTTTGATAATTTTCATTTAATACTTTTAATAAATCATAAATTGTTGTTGTCTTTCCACTACCATTATTTCCAACAATAGCAGACACATTGGTGACAGTTCCAGTTTTATCAAAAAAATTATTTAAGAAATTTTCATTTCTTGTTCGACTAATTCTTGTATTACCGTCTCCAAACCTTACATCATAGTAAAAATTACCTCCAAAATTTAGAGTATATCCACCAAATTCATAATCATGATTTTCAATAAAAATAGCAGCTAATCTCATAATAATTTTCTTTTAAACTCCTCAATCTCATAACCAGATATAATAACCTGACAATACATCTTTGCCAATGGTCTAATTTTTTTTAACTTAAATCCACTCATTTGTATTTCAATTTCTATTAAATTTATTATTTACCCCAATTAGGATTAATTTGTCTCATTTCTTTTTCAAGATTTTCAATATTATTTTTCCATATTGAGATTTGTTCGTTTGCTATATTAATATCATTCTCTCTCGCTTTGGCGCTTCTTAAAAATTTGAAACTTGTTACATTAACCAAGTTTTTCTTTGCTTTATCAAGTTCTAAATAGCAAACATTTAATTCATTAGAAATCTCTTCAATTCTTTTGTCAATTTTGGCTTGTTTTTCTTTTTCAATTCTCTCTTGTTCTAAACGTTCTTGTTCTGCAATTATTTCCTTTTGTTTTGCAATCTCTTCATTTTGAATTTCGACTTGTTTATTGTATATCTCAGTTTCTTTATTTCCTTCTTCAATTTTATCTTTTCTAAAATCTTGAATTGTAGTTATTGTAATAATAAACACAATTACGATTATTCCCAATACAATCAAAAAAGCTTTTCTATTAAATCCCAATATTTTATTCTCGCTACTTTTTGAATTATTTTTATTGAATGGAGGTGGTGTTGATATAGTTTTAATTGGAGGTGGAATTAAAGCAACTATTGTTTTTAACTCTTCAATATCTTCCGCATTTTTCCAGTCTTCTAAACCTTCAAACCAAACCTTTGTGTTTCGATTTATTTTTTTATTTTTTAGTTCTTCAATATTAAATGGCCCATGCTGTTCATCATTAATATATAAATAATATTTTTCCATCATTCTTAAATAAATTATTTTGTACTTGCGTTAACAACTTCCCAACCTAAACTACTTACATTACTATAAGCTTTTACTTTTAATTTAAATTCTTGAGAACTATTAGGTGGATAAAATTCATATAGAGTATAATCTTCGGTTCCAATCAAAGTATTGGTTTTACTATAAAAATTCACTCTTACTATTATATCTTTATATGTAGTTACTGTAGCAGAATTTGTAATTACACCATTTATTTTTACTTTATCACCAATAAAGTTATTGTTATATGTACCATCAGCTTTTAAATAATTTACTGGCTCCGCAGCTTCAATTTCTTGGATGGTCATAACGCTTTCTTGATATGTTGAGGAAGTATCTGTTTCCTTATCAAAAATTTTAGATAAAATTATAATTCCAACAATTATCAAAAAAATAATAGCAACGATTCTAAACAACTTATAAATGCGCCAAAAAATATTTCTTTTTTTTTCTTTAATAACACTTTGTTTTGGTTCCTCTTGTCTTGTTTTTTTTATTGGAGGAGGTATTACCAGAAATAAAACTTTTAATTCTTCGATAGAACCTGCATCTTTCCAATCTTCCATTCCTTCACACCAAACTGGAGTAGTAGGAGTAATTTTATTTTGTTTTAACTCATCAATAGTAAAAGGGCCAATATTGTCTGAACCATTGTGTAGGTAATATTTGTTCATTTTTTAAATATG
>MGWJ01000071.1 GCA_001800945.1 Flavobacteria bacterium RIFCSPLOWO2_12_FULL_31_7 | reverse complement strand
AAAAATTAAATCTTATTGTAAAAGATTATTCGGATTTACAAATCGAATTGCAAAAAGCAGATGTAGTTGTAGTGGCAACAGGAGCTCAAAATCCAACTATAGATTTAGATATTTTAAATCTGAAAAAACCATTATTGATTTTAGATTTATCGATTCCGAAAAACGTCAACGAAAACGTAAAACAAAACCCATTTGTGACCTTAATTCACATGGATCATTTGTCGCAAATTACGGATGAAACTTTAGAAAACAGAAAACAACATATTCCTGCAGCCGAAGAAATTATTACAGAAATTCTAACTGAATTCTTAACTTGGTCGAAAGGCAGAAAATATGCACCAACTATTCATGCTTTAAAAGCGAAATTAAACGCAATTAAAGAATCGGAAATCAATCACTTGAAAAAGAAAAATGCCGATTTTAATGAGGAATATGCGGAAATTATCACTGCAAAATTAATTCAAAAAATAACCAGCCATTTTGCCAATCATTTAAAAGACGATAACACCGTTGTAGAAGAAAGTGTGGAATGGATTAACAAGGTTTTTCAAATAGAGAAATAAACCATTAAGAAATTAAGGTTTAACGATAAAAAATGAAGCAAAAAACAATACGAATAGGAACTCGCGATAGCGAATTAGCACTTTGGCAAGCCAAAACAGTTGAAAAACAACTAAACGATTTAAGTTATAAAACTGAAATCATTGCAGTAAAATCTGAAGGCGATATTGTTTTAGATAAACCTTTATACGAATTAGGTATCACTGGAATTTTTACGAAAACTTTAGATATTGCTATGATTCAGGGTAAAATTGATATTGCCGTGCATTCTATGAAAGATGTGCCGACTCAATTGCCAAACGGAATTATTCAAGGTGCGGTTTTAGAAAGAGCTTCTACGTTAGATATTTTGGTTCATAAAGGAAATTTAGATTTTCTAACACAAGAAAATAGTACAATTGCGAGTAGTAGTTTGCGAAGAAAAGCAAGTTGGTTACACAAATATCCAACACATACTGTAGAAGATATTCGCGGAAATGTAAACACCAGAATGCAAAAAGTAGCCGATTCTCAAACTTGGAGCGGTGCTATTTTTGCAGAAGCCGGTTTAGAAAGAATCAATTTAAAACCTGAAAATTTTATTGCTTTAGATTGGATGGTTCCAGCGCCAGCTCAAGGTGCGATGTTAGTAGTTTGCAATGCAGAAGATTTCTTTTCTTTAGAGGCGGTTTCGCAATTAAATCATATTGAAACAGAAATTTGCACCTATATTGAACGTCAATTTTTAAGAACATTAGAAGGTGGTTGTACCGCGCCAATTGGAGCTATTGCCACTTACAATGAAAAAGAAGATGTCATTGATTTCACTGGAGTTTTATTTTCAATCGATGGGAAACAAAAATTAGAAGTTACCAAGAAAGTTGCCGTTTCTGAATGGAAAAAATTAGGATTCAACTGTGCTCAAGAAATTTTAAGCAATGGTGGTTCTGAATTAATGGTAGAAATTAAAGAAAAATTAAAAAAATAATGTCCGATAAAACCATAATACTTTCTACCAAAACACTTTCGCCAATTCAAAAAGAAGAATTAGTTAAAGCGAACATTGAAGTTTTGGAAGCCGATTTTATTAAAACAGAAAACGCTTCTTTCGAAATAAAAAACCTAAACAAAAATTTAATTTTCACGAGTCAAAATGCGGTTTTAAGTATTTTACAACATCCAACAATTGAAGAATTAAAAAACAAAACTGTTTTTTGTGTGGGTTCAAAAACCAAAGAATTACTAAACGAAAACGGTTTTACTGTTGAAGCCTACACAGGTTACGCAGAAGATTTAGCCGAAATTATTACGTTAGTGTATTCAGATGAAAGTTTTACTTTTTTTAGTGGAAATCTTCGTAGAGATACGTTACCAGAGATATTAACGGAAAACGAAATTACGTTCAATGAAATTAAAGTGTACGATACGACATTAACACCACATAAAATCTCAGATAAAGTAGATGGAATTCTGTTTTTCAGTCCGTCAGCCGTAACGAGTTATTTGAAAAAGAACACGCTTGCCAACGAAAAGTTGTTTTGCATCGGAAATACAACAGCGGCGGCTTTGCAACAAGAATTAACAGAAAATAAAATTAAAAATATAAAAATTGCCTTTCAACCAACTGTTGAAAACGTAATTGATCAAGTTATAGAATTTTACAATTAATAAATCCCTCGAAGGGTTCAAAACCCTTCGAGGGTTAAAAATAAAAGAAAAATGATAAAAAACGATTTATTTCTACGTGCCTTAAATAACGAATCTGTAGAACGCCCGCCAGTTTGGATGATGCGTCAAGCAGGAAGATACTTACCAGAATTTAGAGCGTTACGCGATAAATATGATTTCTTTACACGTTGTGAAACTCCAGAATTAGCAGCAGAAATTACAGTTCAACCAATCAGAATTGTAAAACCTGATGCAGCTATTTTATTTTCAGATATTTTGGTAGTGCCACGTGCAATGGGAATTCACGTAGAATTAAAAGATAATTTAGGACCCATTATTCCAAATCCAATCAGAACGTCGCAAGATGTAGAAAAAGTGTTCGTTCCAGATGTGAATGAGACTTTAGGTTATGTTTTCGATGCGATTAAATTAACCAAACAAATGTTGAACGATGAGGTGCCATTAATTGGTTTCGCAGGTTCACCTTGGACGATTTTCTGTTACGCCGTAGAAGGAAAAGGTTCTAAAAGTTTTGATACAGCGAAAGGATTTTGTTTCTCAAATCCAGTAGCAGCTCATGTTTTATTACAAAAAATTACAGATACAACTATCTTATATTTAAAAGAAAAAGTGAAAGCAGGTTGTAACGCGATTCAAATTTTCGATTCTTGGGGCGGCATGTTATCTCCAGTGGATTATCAAGAATTCTCTTGGCAATACATCAATCAAATCGTTGAAGCTTTAGCAGAAGAAACGAAAGTGATTGTTTTTGGAAAAGGATGTTGGTTTGCCTTAAACGATATGGCAAAATCAAAAGCTTCAGCGTTAGGAGTAGATTGGACGTGTTCACCAAGAAATGCCCGTTATTTATCTGGTGGAAAAATCACTTTACAAGGTAATTTCGATCCATCAAGATTATTATCGCCCATTCCAACTATTAAAAAAATGGTTCATGAAATGATTGACGAATTCGGAAAAGACAATTACATCGTAAACTTAGGTCACGGAATTTTACCAAATATTCCTGTTGATCACGCGAAGGCGTTTATTGAAGCGGTTAAAGAATATAATAAGTAGGTAGTCTCAGTCTCGGTTTACAGTTTAAACTGCGACTGAAAACTGCGACTGAAAACTGAAACAATGAAAAATAAATTCTACACCTACATACAAAACCTTCAAAACCAAATTGTTGCTGGATTAGAAGCAGTTGAAGGAAAAGCGAAATTTCGTGAAGACATTTGGGAACGACCAGAAGGCGGCGGAGGAAGAACACGCGTAATCGAAAACGGAAACGTTTTTGAAAAAGGCGGTGTAAACATCTCAGCCGTTCATGGTAAATTACCAGATTCGATGCAGAAATTATTCAATGTGGGCGAAGCTGATTTCTTTGCTTGCGGTTTGAGTTTAGTGATTCATCCAAAAAATCCAATGGTTCCTACGGTTCACGCAAATTGGCGCTATTTTGAAATGTATGATGATAACGGAAACGTAATCAACAGCTGGTTTGGTGGCGGACAAGATTTAACGCCGTATTATTTGTTTGAAGAAGACGGAAAACATTTTCATCAAACGTGTAAAACCGCTTGCGACAAACATAATTCTGAGTTTTATCCAAAATATAAAAAACAATGTGACGCCTATTTTTGGAACGCTCACAGAAATGAAGCCCGAGGTTTAGGCGGTTTGTTCTTCGATTATTGCAAAGAAACGGAAGACATGAAAATGGAAGATTGGTATAATTTCGTTACCGAAGTTGGAAATTCTTTCTTAGAAGCTTATGTTCCAATTGTAGAAAGAAGAAAAGATTTACCATTTACAGACGAACAACGCACTTGGCAAGAAATTCGACGTGGTCGTTACGTAGAATTCAATTTGGTTCACGATAAAGGCACACTTTTCGGACTAAAAACCAACGGAAGAATAGAAAGTATTTTGATGAGTTTACCACCACATGTGCAATGGGTATACGACCATCATCCAGAAGTAGGTAGTGCGGAAGAAAAATTAATACAAGTTTTAGAAAATCCTATAGACTGGATTTAAAAACGCAATAAACATTTAAAATTAAAATAATTGAAATTAGGTTTATAAAAAGAGTATTAAAATGTACAGAATTTACATTGAATTTCTCTTTGTATGAATTATAAAAGCTAATTATAAATAGAAGAATTGAAACTAAAACGAAAAAAGGTAAACCTACACAAATTAAAATTGTAGCTGAACCAATATCGTTTGTGTCAAAATTTGTGAATTTATATATGATTATATAAATAAGTGCAATAATACTAAGAATTAATCTTTTTTTCATAATACAAATATATACAAAATATGTTCCCATTACAGAGAGGTAGAAGATTACGCGTTAACGAATCTATAAGAAGTTTAGTTCGTGAAACCACTTTAAGTCCAAGCGATTTTATGTTTCCGATGTTTATTGCTGAAGGCGAAAACGTAAAAGTAGAAATTCCTTCTATGCCAGGCATTTTTCGTCGTTCTATCGATTTAACGGTAGAAGAAGTAAAAGAATTATTCGATTTAGGAATTCGTGCCGTAAACATTTATGTAAAAGTAGACGAATCTTTAAAAGATAACACAGGAAAAGAAGCGTGGAATCCAAACGGATTAATGCAACAAGCAATTAAAGCAATCAAAACGGCTTGTCCAGAAATGATTGTGATGCCTGATGTAGCTTTGGATCCGTATTCCATTTATGGTCACGATGGAATTATCGAAAATGGTGATATTGCGAATGATGCTACGAATGCAGCATTAGTAAAAATGGCGGTTTCTCATGCGCAAGCTGGTGCCGATTTTGTGGCACCAAGTGATATGATGGACGGAAGAGTGTTGCGTTTACGAGAAGGTTTAGATGCTGCCGGATTTCACCATGTGGGAATTATGAGTTATTCTGCGAAATACGCTTCGGCATTTTATGGTCCGTTTAGAGATGCTTTAGATAGTGCGCCAAAAGAAGCTGATGTAGTTGTTCCAAAAGATAAAAAAACCTATCAAATGGATTACGCCAATCGTATCGAAGCGGTTAAAGAAGCACTTTGGGATGTGGAAGAAGGTGCTGATATGGTTATGGTGAAGCCAGGAATTGCCTATTTAGACATTGTTAGAGAAGTAAAAGATGCTGTGAATGTTCCAGTAACCGTTTTCCATGTTTCTGGTGAATATGCGATGATTAAAGCAGCTTCAGAAAGAGGTTGGTTAGATCATGATAAAATTATGATGGAACAATTAATGTGTATCAAAAGAGCTGGTGCGAGTTTAATTTCGACATACTTCGCTAAAGAAGCTGCTATTTTATTGAATAAGTAAAGAAGTGATAATTGTCATTTTTATGCTTAAAATGGAGTTGTAAATTTGATCATCAAAATAAATTTAGTGATGAAAAATAGTATAAAGGCAATTTATATAGTTGCATTTTCTTTAAGTGTAATAAGTTGTGGGAAGAAAATAGAAACGGATCCAATGGGAAATCCTATTGAGGATACAAAAACAACAACTGCGGCACTTTCCTCTGAAGATTTAGGGAAAGAATTATTTGAAGGAAAAGGGATGTGTGCCACTTGCCACAAACCTGATGCAAAAATTGTAGGTCCTAGCATCAAAGAAATTGCTAAAATTTATACGGAAAAAAAAGCAAGTATTTCAATTTTTTTACAAGGAGAAGCAGATCCTATTGTCGATCCAACACAATTTGAAATTATGAAAGCTAATTTCGCCATTACTAAAACAATGACAGAAGAAGAACTCAAAGCCATAGAAACTTACATGTTAACTGTAAAATAAAAAAAGCTCAAAACATTGTTTTGAGCTTTTTTGTGCGGGTGAAAGGACTCGAACCTTCACACCTTGCGGCACCAGATCCTAAGTCTGGCGTGTCTACCAATTTCACCACACCCGCGTGTAATGGAGTGCAAATATATAAACATTGTTCACTTCTACAAAAGAATTTCGTTTTTTTATTTTAATTTTTGAGAAATATTTCTGGCATATCTCTATTTTTTTATGGTTTTTATTTTACAAAATAATATTTATTAAGTATTTTTTATAGAAAATTATTTAATTTTATCAAATATATTAAATAAATCATTATTTTAGCCCCCTATAATATTAATTATCCCCCAGATATGAAATCAAAACTACTAAAATTTAGTTTGCTTTTATTAATTGCTATAGGGTTTTCTGTAGCAACTTTTAAAATTTTTTCTGATTCAGAAGAAGTAACAAGCAATTCTACAAAAAATGTTTTTCAAGCTAAAGAAAGTTTAGTTGAAGAAACAAAACAACCAGAGACAAACACTTCAGATTACGTGGTTGAAAATCAGAATGCTGATTTTAATAACAATGCGGTTTCTAAGGTTAAAATTTTGTCTGAAATCAATACGACATCTTCAGAGCGTATAAACGAACCAAGTGAAATAGATATTTTAAGAGCGAAACATCAAGAAATGCTTGATAAGCAATTGTTCAAGAAAACTTTTTTAATGTCTAAGTCTGAAAGAAAAGCTGAAGGACTTCCTCCTAATAAATATTTTGAACAAGATTATGCTTTAACGGCTAATCCTGCTTTGGGAAGACCAACTGGCGAAAACTTGTCGCAAATTAGAATGCAATTAGAAAATGCTAGAAATGAAGCATTAACAAATAGAACTCCTGGAGATGGGGCAGACAACCCATGGGTGGAAAGAGGACCTAATAATGTTGGTGGTCGTACTAAAGCGTTAATTTTTGACCCAACAGACGCTACTAATAAAACAGTTATTGCAGGTGGAGTTAGTGGTGGTTTATGGAAAAATACAGATATTACTACTGCAACAGCTTGGACAAGAATGTCATTACCTGAAAATTTAAATGTATTAACATTGGCTGTTGATCCATTAAATTCAAGTATTTGGTATGCAGGAACAGGGGAATCTTACACTGGTGATGTAAGTGGAAATGGAATTTGGAAAACTACAGATGCGGGTAAAAGCTGGTATCAAGTATTTGGAGGTGGTACAGCTACTTCCACACAATATTCTTTATTCAACTTAACAGTAACTTCATCTGTAAATGGAGCTACTAATAAAAATTATGTAACATCTTTAGCTAATTTTGGGGATCCAATACCTAGCTCGCCTATAATTTCTGCTCCAATTGCATTGGTTAATGACGGAACGGCGCCAACAGATGATGCATGTACGGCTTTACCTGCTAATTCAATGGCAGGAAAAATTGCCTTAATTCGAAGAGGTGTTTGTACTTTTGAATCAAAAGTAATTCAAGCTGAGAATGCTGGTGCTGTGGCTGTAATTATTATGAATAACGTTGCTGGAGGTGGTGTTATAGGTATGGCAGATTCTGGTTTAGGAGCAACGATACCTTCATTGATGGTGTCAAAAGAAGATGGAGATTTAATTATTGCTGGATTGTCAGGTGCAATTGGAACATTGAATCCAACATTACCTGGTCAATTTAACGGGACAGGAGTAATTAATGTTCAATTAATTAATGATATTGCTATAAAAAACAACGGAGGTGTTTCTGAAATATATGCTGCAGTTGGTGATGGTTATGGAGGAGGTGCGTATTTAAATGCAAATAATTATGGTGTATTTAAGTCAACTAATGGTGGTGTAACTTGGACTAAATTAACTTTACCAACTACTCCAAGCGGAAATGAAACTTGTCCAATGGATATCGAAATTGCCGTTGGAGGAAAAATTTGGGTTTCTTCAACTCATAGTTCTACTTTTGGTGATGGAGGAGGAAGAGTATTTGTCTCAACTGATAATGGTGCTACATTTACTCAGAAACATGTTGTGTCTGGAAATGGTGGTGGTGCACGTGTTGAAATTGAAGCCTCAAATACTACAGCAGATAAAATTTATGTATTGTCTCAGTTAGATCAAGCTGATCCTGCAGTTCCTGTAAAAGAAGTGCAATTGTTGCTAACTACAAACGGATTTTCAACTGCACCCACTGTATTGCCTTTACCAACTACGTCGCCTGCAACAGAAGCTCGTTTATCAACATATGGTTTTACTGGTGCACAAGCGTTTTATGATTTGTTTATCGAATCTGATCCTACTAACGATGCTAATGTTTTTGTTGGAGGTATAAATATTCACAGATCTACAAATAGTGGTTCGAATTGGACTCAAATTTCAAGTTGGGGTCCTGATGTACATTCTGATCAGCATGCCATGACATTCAGACCTGGAGCTCCAAATACTGCAATTTTTGGAAATGATGGCGGTGTATATTATTGTGCAAGTTTATCAGCAGCTACTTTAGCTTCAGCTACAGATATTGTGGCTAGAAATACTGGATTTAACGTTACTCAATTTGTTGGAGTAGCCGTTTTACCTGGAGGTATAGCAGGTAATACAGGTGACTTTTTTGTAGCTGGAGCACAAGATAACGGAAGTAATTCTTTCCCTCAGACCCCAAGTTTAACAACTGGTGCTGCAGCAGGTATTACATCAAGTTTTGAAATTCAAGGTGGTGATGGAGGTATTCCTTTATACTCTCAAGATTCTGATGAGTACATGGTTACAAATTATGTATATAATGATAATATCGTTTACAGACCAATTAATAATACTGGGACTAGAGCATTAAACGATGCAACTACAGATAGAGGATTGTTTTATCCTGCCTTTGCATTAGATTCTGCTAATGATATTGTATATTCTGATTTTTCTGATAGTTCAACAAGAGTTTATTATGTTAGAAGATATATCAATATTAAGTCGGGTACTGTTACAAGAGTAGATTTAACAAATGCTTTATTAACTTCATATCCAACTGCAATTTCTCCAGGAAAAGTAACTGCTTCAACTTTATATGTTGGAACAGCTAATGGAAGAATGTTAAAATTAATTAATGCAAATACTGTAACTGCTGCAAATTCTGCATCAACAGTTCCAGCAACTTCAGGTTGGTCTGATATTACTGGACCAAGTTTTGTGGGATCAATTTCTGATATTGCTTTTGGTGCAACTGATAGTCAAATATTTGTTACAATGAGCAATTATGGGGTTACAAGTATTTGGTATACTCTAAATGGAGGAACAAACTGGTATAGTTTAGAAGGAAATTTACCTGATTTACCAGTTCGAGCTATTTTACAAAACCCTTTAGCTACAAATGAGCTAATGATTGGTACAGAATTAGGTGTGTGGTATACAACTGGATTTAATCCTGCTACTTCTGCAAATCAAGCATTAACTTGGCTTCAATCTTTTAACGGAATGAGCAATGTTAAAGTAACAGATTTAGATTTACAACCTAATTCACCAATAACTCCAACAGGATATTCTGTATATGCCGCAACTTATGGTAGAGGAGTTTTTTCAAGTCAATTATGGTTTTGTGGAGCAACTTCTACAACATGGAATGGTTCAGCTTGGTCTAATGGTGTGCCAACTTCAAA
>MGWJ01000070.1 GCA_001800945.1 Flavobacteria bacterium RIFCSPLOWO2_12_FULL_31_7 | reverse complement strand
GTCGAGATAAAATGGCACGTTCCAATTCTGGAATAACCGAATTTTCAAAACCATGAACACCAGTAAAAGTAGGCTGTTTTGCTATTAATTTATGTCGCAAATTGGTGCGTAACTCGTCTTTTATATTTTTTGATTGATAACCAGACGCTATCAATTCTCCTAACGTATTTATATTTTTAATTTCCATTTTATTGATTTCTTTTTTTATAAATTTTAATCCTATCTACTTGATTCTTTTTACTTTTTACTTGGCTCTTTTATTTCAACTTCTTCTTTCTATTCGATTCATAATCTTGAAAAATCATTTCTCCTAAACCTTTTAAGCCCGTATAAAAAGCTTTTCCTTGATTGGCTTCCGTAAACTTATCTACAAATTGTTGCAAATATGGATCGTTAGCAATCATAAAAGTGGTGATTGGAATATGTAATTTTCTAGCTTGAGCAGCTTGCGTGTAACATTTCTCAACAATGTATTGATCTAAACCGTTACTATTCATGTAATACGAACCATCTTTTTCACGCACACAACTTGGTTTTCCATCGGTAATCATAAAAATTTGCTTGTTGGTATTTCGTTTTCTTCTTAGCATATCCATCGCTAATTGTAAACCTGCTACGGTATTCGTATGATAAGGTCCGACTTTCAGAAAAGGTAATTCTTTGATAGAAATTGGCCAAGCATCATTTCCAAAAACTAAAATATCAATGGTATCTTTTGGATAGCGAGTGGTGATTAATTCTGCTAAAGCCATGGCTACTTTTTTGGCAGGTGTAATACGATCTTCACCATACAAAATCATACTGTGTGATATGTCAATCATTAAAACCGTACTCATTTGCGATTTATAATGCGTGTCTTCAATCACCAAATCGTTTTCTGTTAATTGAAAATCTCCGATTCCATTATTGATTTGAGCGTTTTTTAAACTTTCGGTTAATGAAATTTTATCTAACGAATCGCCAAAATTATA
Organism: Flavobacteria bacterium RIFCSPLOWO2_12_FULL_31_7; assembly: GCA_001800945.1. GTDB lineage: Bacteria > Bacteroidota > Bacteroidia > Flavobacteriales > Flavobacteriaceae > Flavobacterium. The sequence continues at coordinate 18,173 of MGWJ01000070.1, read as the reverse complement.
ACTTCTGAATTCGCCAGTTAGTTCATCGCCACCGCCAACTTGTTTGGTTTTATGGTTTCCGCTACCCGATTTATTTAAATTTCCAAATATTTGATCTAAAGCTGCTTGTCTAATTAAGCGTTCTGTTTTAGAAGTAATTGTAGTTTCTCCGGAACCATCAGGCGTAATTTCTTCACGGATGAATCCTTTTTTCTTTAAATCTTCAATAAAATCTTCAATGGTGTAATCTGGAGTAGTTAATTTGTATTCTTTATCTAATTCTCGTAACCAATCGATAGCTTCGTCAAAATCTCCTGAAGTGTGCACAATCAGTTCTTTAAAAACGCCAAAAAGCACCTCAAAGGGTGTTTTAAATGGTTTTTCGTATGTTTTAAAATAAAATCCTTTTTTCATAATTTAAAATTACGAGGTTTCTCCTTCAAAAACACAAAAACGAATACTAATTTTTAGTTAAATCTAATAGAATTTACCATCTACATAATACCAAACATTTTCAAAGTTGATGAACGTTGATTTTTCGTGATGAATTTGTGGTTTTTGATTTTCGTCTAAAAAGTAAGCTTTAAATTCCACGGTATTTTCTGTACTTTTTATCACTTCTAATTTTTGCCAGGTGTTTTGTTTCGCCCAAGCTAAAATATCGGATTTATGGGTGTATCTTCTTTCTGAAATATGTGTTGTATTGAATAAATACGTAGCTTCATGTAAAGTATAAGCAGTAAATCGAGAACGCATTAATTTTTCTGCTGTTGGTGCGCCTACTCCATCATAAATGTAAGGTGAACAACATTGTTCCAAATTTAATTCGCTGCCACAAGGGCAAGGTATATTATTGCTCATTTTTTATTTTATTTTGCAAATGCTTTAACAACATTTGATATTTACTCAATTCTATTAAACCTTCATTTTCAGCAGTTAAATCAATTAACTCTTCTATTTCATCATTCACTTCTGATAATAATAAAGTAGCGTTTATTGTATTTTTGGTTACAATTAAATCGATAATTTGTTGAATTTTTGGTTTTAAGTTTTGTATTTGTTCGTTGTACATTTTTTTGTAATTAGTTCAGGAAATCCCAAATCGTAAATCGCAAATCAATTAGCCTCGCAATAAATTAATACTCACCGTGGCATAATCGGTATTCGGGAATTTTTTAAAATATAATGGATCTGGAAATAAACCAGCTTCTGCCGCAATTTTATGTAAGACATCAATTTCTACAATATATTGATCTGAAAAACCATGTGTAGCATCATAAGCTGTAGCAGCTGTGTTTCCAATATTTTTTGCTGTTATTTCTGGCGGAATCGTGTGCAATTCTATTATTAATAATCCGAATTTTTGCACGTAAGTCGACCATTTTTGTATATGTTCAAATAAATTATCTTCCACTTCATTGTTTTTAATCCAAACGCCTCGATGTGCAAATGCTCCAGATGATGTACTAATTCTGTTTTTTTTGGGATGTTGTGGCGTTTCCCAAATTCTGTTATGATCTAAAAATGTTCTTACATTTAATAAATCTTTTAAATCGATATTGTAATTTTCTTCTAAATCAGAAGCTAACAATTCTGGATTTCCGATATCGCCCCAAATGACTTTTGCCCAAATATCTGCTTTGATTAAATTTGCTCTAGTCACTTTTAAAGCCGCTTGATTATAATCGGCTCCGACCAAAAACAACGGATAATCGTCTAGCATTTTTCCACGAATTGTTTGACGTTCAATTACCTCAAAAATATGTTGTAAAAACGCTCCATTTCCACAACCCATGTCTAAAATTCCTTTCGGTTGTTCGTTGATTGGTTTATTGAAAAGTTCGATTATAATTTCATCAATTACTTTAAAATACGTGGTATGCGCGCCACCACTTCCCCAAACATTCATTTCTCTATTCACGTGAATTTCATCTTCATTTACAGCAGTTTCTCGCAATAATTTAGGATTCCCAAATAATAAACTATCTATATTTTTGAACATTGGTAAATAAGAAACCGTTACACCATAAGCCGAAGCTCTTTTGGCAAAAGACAAGCCTAATTCGGTAAACTGATAATTGTCTTTTTTACGAGTAAACCAACCTAAATGCGAAAAGAAATCTAAAATAATTTTGAAAACTTCTGGATGTTTGTGAAATTCTTCTGGACTGAAAGACGTTTCCATAAAATATTTATGAAACATACCTGTCATCCCTAAACTTACGATAATTGGTCCAGCTAAATAGCCTTCAATGTGAGATAAAACTTGTTCTTGAACTATTCTTTCTTCTTCATTTTCAGAAAGTTGAATATAGCATTTGTTTTTATACCATTCAAACAAACTATTTAAATCGTGATACGATTCATTTTGAATTTGAACGGAAGTAAACCAATCTTTATTTTTTAAAACCTGAATAATTTCTTCATAAACTGGCGCTAATGAAAAGAAAAGTGCCGATTTAGAATTTGTAGAAACCTCAACCGAATTATGAACATTATCTAATTTATATTCTAACAAACCTTGCGAGGCTAAAACACGTAAAGCTACATTTAAATATCCTTCGTTAGCTTTAAATTCTGAAGATAATTTGGAGAGTGAAACTTCTTTATTTTCTAGTAGAAATTGTAATATTCCTTTTTGATAAAGTGAGAAAACAACTGGCGCTGTCACTAACCCATCTAAATGTTGAAAAATTCTTTGTCTAAAATTTTGAGTAGTTATCATATAAAAAAAACAGATTTACTCAAATATAGCAAAAAAAAAAAAGGAATTACTGATTTTTAAGTGATTGTCTATATTGTTCTAAAATAGAAGCTTTTTTTGCAGCAGAAGCTTCTTTCGTTTGTTGAATTTTCTTCAAATGATTGTCAATTTGCTTTTTGTGATTATCTTGATTTACTTTATTATTTCTTCCCATCTTTTAATATTTTACGCAAATTTACAAAACTTTCATTGGTATTAACCAATTCCGAAAGCATTTTACTTTTAATTTCTTCAAAATCATCAAAAATTAGATATTTTGCCCATGAGTTACTTAGCAAAACTTCTTTAATTTCTTTGATTCTTTTTGCTGTTTCCGAAGCATTTCTTACCACCTGATGGTTATAATTAGGATGGTTTTTATGATTGAAATTCACTTCGTTTGTAGCTTCATTCAGTTCGATATAAAACAATTTTTCGGTTTCATTATTCGGATAAAAATCGGTCCAACGGGCAAATCCTACAATTTCAGTCTGATTTTTATATTCCGAATTTACGAGTAATCGCCAACGACAATTGGCCGCTCTTCCCCAATGATTAGATTTTCGATACACACCAATTTCGGTGAAATAATATTCACTTCCAGAATTACTTTTGTAACCTAATTTCACATCCGCCAAAACAGAAAAGTCCACTTGTTGAAACAAGCAAAACGTGTGTTTATGAAAATTCGAACGATTATAATCCATAATTAAAACTCACCTAATTTTAGTTCCCAAATCGTTTTTTTGATATTTCCGAATTGTTTCTCAACAGGAAATAAATATACTTTTTGAGTAAAATTATAGGTTTTAGTTTCAGCATTATTTGTTACTAACAATTGATATCTCATATCGAAATTGGTAGCATTTACAGAAGTATTTTGAATGTTATTTACCGAAACAACAAACTTATTTTCTTTACAATATTGAAGCAATTCTAAAAGTTTAATTTTTTTATTTGAACCTGAAATAAAATCTTCAACTAATATAGTTTCAGATAAAAACATTTGTTGAATCGACTTATCAAGTTCTTTTTGCAAAGCTTCTGATTCTGCTTGAGGATACAAAGTTAAGTAAGCATAAAAATCTGTAATTAGTTGTTCACTTTGATTCGTATAAGCGGAAATGACTTTTGAATTAAAATGGGAAGAAATAGAACTTGCAACCATTTTTTTAGACACTTCTTTATTTGAAGAAGCTTCTTCTTTTTGAGAATTACTTTGTCCAATTACTAGCCATGGAAAAAACAACAATAAGTAAATTAAGTGCTTCATTTTATTCTTGTGTTAATCGTAAAAACGATATTTTATTGTTTTTTTCTTGTTGAATTTCTACAATTTTTAACTTTTTTAATGAGGTGGAAGGAATAATTACTTTTTGAGCAAACTCCGCTTTATTAAAATATTCTGCACCTAAATCGTTTTCTAACATCACCATCACTTCCAAATTATCTGATAAAATTTTATTCAATTGCTCTTTTCTGGTTTGCCAGTCTTTGATGTCGCTTTTCATAAAGGCTTTTAACATCATAGCGTAATCGTTCGGATTTAATTCTACTCGAGATAAAGGTTCATTTTGCGAAATGGTGATTACTTTTTCTTTATAAAACGGACTTTTTATAACCACTTTCGTTCCTTTTTCTAGATTTAGAGTTGGTGATTGAATATCAATTGGTTTTTCAACAGTATCTTCCAAAACAAAAGCTTTTACATCTTCTTTCGCAACGGAATCTTTCGTAAAACTATTTTGCAATTCAATTTTCTGATTTGGGTTCGAAGTCACTTTCCAGATTACAAATCCGATTATTAAAACTCCAAAAATCAATATCAAAATTCCAAATTTCTTCTTTGGATTACTATTAGTATTGTTATTGCTATTATCAATAAACTTAAACTCATCCCAACCTGATTTTCCAACATACACACTCAAAATATCTAACATATCTTTTCGTGGTAATTTTTCGTTAATTTCTGGTTTCAGATGTGTATAGATCCACTTTTCACTTACGGATTGTTTCGTTTTAAATTGAATATCATCTATCAGATTTAAAATATCTTGTGAACTGAAACTTTTCCAACTTCCGTTAAAATACGGATAGCTATTTTGGTAGTGTTCCAAAACGCATTTCTTAAGTTCGTAAAAAATTTCTAAATCTGTCATAAATTATTTTTCAAAAGTAGTATTTCTTGTTATTTCCACTATTGTAAAACGGCTGTAAATGTACTGAAAATACTTTACAATCAGTAAACAGTGGTTTTACCGAATTAAAATTTTCATGTTGCCATAAGTTTGTCTCGTTAAACATTTAAAACAAAAAATCATGAAAAATTTAAACATCCTTTTAGTAACCTTATTAGTAGTTTCATGTAATTCATTATTCGCACAACATTCTGGAAATGTTAATCATGATGAATTAGCAAAAAAAGAAGCTAGCGGCAATTACAATTATCAAAATCAATATCACAATCGAGATGTTCCAACTATTCAAACTTCGTATAGTAATGATAACGAAATGGTCATTACAATTAAAGGAATTTACAACGAAAAAGCCAGTTGCCAAAAAGCAGTTTTTAGCGTGTTACAAGTTGGAAAAACAGCCGAAGAAGTTACGAATTTAATGGACGAAAGATTAAATACAGTAATGAACGAATTGAAAACATTTAATGCCGAAATTGAAGTCATAACAGATATGATTTCGTTTGTTCCGATGTATGATTATGAAGTTACAAAGAAGATTTTTAATCCGAAAACCTACAACGAAAAACCAAGTGGATTTGAATTGAAAAAAAACCTAATTATCAAGTTTAAAAACACAAATGATTTAAACAAAATTATGAGTATTTGTGCCAAACAAGAAATTTACGATTTAGCGAAAGTAGATTATGTAACAAGTAATTTAGACCATATTAGAGATGTATTACAACTAAAAGCTTCAGAAGAATACAAACAAATGCTAACTAATTATTCGGCCATTATGAATACCGATTTATTTAAAAAAGAAAAAACATTAGTAGAAGGTTACACCACTTTATATCCTATGGAAAGCTATAAAGCTTACACGGCTTATAGTCAGGCTGCCACGAACTTTTCACCAGAAAGTCAGGTGAATAATATTCGAAAAAACACTACACAATTTTATGATGCTGCTTTAGCTAAATCACACACATTCGTGGTAAATGCAGATATTACTGAGCCCACGATTCAAATATTTTATGATTTAACGATTAGAATTAAATTAAAAGAAGACCAACTTCCAAAAAATACAATAATAAGAAACAACAGATATTATATCATTACAGCTTCAGGCGACATCAAACCATTAGCTTTATAATTAATTTCCGCATCGTAAAACATGCGGATTTTTTTTATCATAATACCAAGTTAATTGGATTTTATTAATCTAAAAAAATTAATACATTTGCAGCCAATCAAATAAACTGAATTTTTCAGTATAACAATTTACAAATTATAAAAATGAAACAATTAGTAGTATTATTTTCTGCATTAATTTTAATTTCTTGCAATGGGTTTAAATTAGAAGGATCTGCAAAAGGAGTTAAAGACGGAACTAAAGTTTATTTAGTTACAGCTGATTCTATTGGCGGGCCGAAACCAAAAGACACTTAGAATACGCAATAGTTGGAATTGATGGTGTAAATAATGGTTCTATTCCTTTAATCTTGGAAAACGGAAATATTGATATAAAATTCAACATCAAAGAACCATTCAAATCTGTAATTGGAGGTACAGAAAATAATGACTTATTACAAGAATACAATAACTTAAACTTAAGCAATCAAGATAAAGTTATGGCTTTTATTAAACCATACGAAGGATTTTTACAACAAATTCAAGCCAAAAAAGAAAAGAAAGAGAAATTAACTGAAGAAGAAGAAAAGCAATATGCCTTAATTGTTGCGGAAGGAAAGAAATTTCAGGCTCAAAATGACAAAACATCTAAAGACTTTATCAAGAAGAATGAAGATAAATTTGTATCTGTTTTGTTAATGGAAAACTTATTTTTCAATTATAAAATTGAAACGAAAGATGTAAAAGCATTTTACGAAAATTTACCTAATGATTTAAAGAATACTAAAAGTGCAATCGGTATCAAAAAAGAATTAGAGCTAAGAATTGCTTCTGAGAAGAATTTACCAAAAATGCCAAAATTACCAGCTGAAATGCTTGAAAAAAAAAAAGTAGATAAAGCACCTAACTTCTCAGCAAAAACAATAGAAGGAAAAACCGTTTCTTTGAAAGAATCATTAGGAAAGGTTACCATTATTGATTTTTGGGCATCTTGGTGCGGACCGTGTAGAGCTGAAAACCCTAATGTTGTAGCACTTTATAATGAATTACACAGTAAAGGTTTAAACATTATTGGTGTTTCTTTAGATGAAGATGCTACAAAATGGAAAAATGCAATTGCTAAAGATAAATTAACTTGGACACAAGTTTCTAATTTAAAAGGCTGGAAAGATCCAATTGCTTTAACTTACAAGGTAGAAGAAATTCCATCTACATTTATATTAGATGCCAAAGGAAATATTGTAGCAAGAAACCTTAGAGGTGACGATTTAAAAGCAAAAGTAAAAGAATTATTAGGTATTAAGTAAGACACTTTACAATAAAAATCAATCCCATTTCGAAATAATAATCGAAATGGGATTTTTTATGTTTTTAATTTTCAGAATGTTATAAAATATTTTAAATATTCCTTTAAAATAAGTTTGGAACTAAAAAAAACAATTATATATTTGCACTCAAGTTATGGCCATGGGGAGATACTCAAGCGGCCAACGAGGGCAGACTGTAAATCTGCTGTGAAAACTTCGCAGGTTCGAATCCTGCTCTCCCCACAAAAAAAGCACTTCAATTGAAGTGCTTTTTTATTTTATATTAAATTGGATATTATTCCAAAACAAAACTCACATTTACCGTACAAACAATCTCAATTTCTCCAACTGCTAAAGTTTCTCTAGGCATTGCAGCATCAGCTTCTGCCATCATTCCTTTTTCCATAAAAACAGGTTGCGGATAGTTTGTATAGGAATTATCTGAAATCAAAATCGCTTTACCAACTTTTTGTCCTGCTAAAACCGATACATAATCATCAGCTTTCTTCTTCGCGTTTAAAATCGCTTTTTTTCTTGCTTCTGTTTCATATGTTTCCATTTTTGAAGATTTAAACTCTACTCCATTGATTACGTTAATTCCTGTATCCATAACATCCATCATAAAGGCATCGTACTTAGAAATATCTTTTAAAGTAACAGATACGGTTTGATTTGCTTGGTAAGAATATTTCTTTTTATCGTAATCGTAATTTTTATGCAAGCTCATTTGAGCCGTTTGATAATCTGCTGAAGGAATATTAAACTTTTTGATATACTTAATTACTTTATCTATTGTTACATCATTAAGTGTTTTCACTTCCTTAGCATCTTTTCCATTATTTTGTACACCTAATTGAATTACTACAATGTCTGGCGTAACCTTAACTTTTCCTTCACCAGAAATGGAAATCTGTGGCACTGATTTGTGTTGTTCTTGACTCATAACATTCATTGTAGTAACTAATGTTAGTAATAAAATTAACTTTTTCATATTCGATTTATTTAGTTTTCAAATTACATTCCAAATAGCGTGCCAATTATATTTTTTTCATCTTTACTAAATAGGTCAAAACAATAATTGGAATTAATAAAATACCGATAAAAAGCAATCTTGTTTCAAATAAACTTGGCACCAATAATAAAGTAATTAATAATCCACCAACGGCGCCACCTAAATGTGCGGTATGTCCAATATTATCATATTTACCTTTCATTCCATAAACAGAATAAGCTAAATACAAAAAAGCAAAAATATAGCCTGGAATTGGGATAGCAAAAAACAATCTAAGTTCTATTTCTGGATATAATAAAATCGCACAATAAATAATTCCCATTACCGCGCCTGAGGCACCAATTGCAGAATAATAAGGTTCATCTTTATGAATAAAATAAGTTAATAAACTTCCAATTCCCATGCTTCCGAAGTAAATTAACAGAAAATTTATGGTATTAAATTCTAAAGTTAAAAAAGTCGCAAAACTGTAAAAGCTAAACATATTAAAGGCAAAATGAAACCAATCCGCGTGCAAAAAGCCTGAAGTAAACATTCGATATTGTTCTCCAGCTTTAATACCTGAGATATTAAACTTAAACTTGTCAAAAAATTCTGAATTGGATAAACCTGTAAAAGTAACTAATGCCGTTACGGCAATAATAATTGTTGTAATAGAATACATATAAAAAATTTAATAAACATAAAGATAAGATAATTATTGCAATCCAAATCACAAAAAACGATTCTTAACCAAAATTTTAAATAGTTTCAGAAGAAATAACAAAACGTGTATATTTGCAAAAAAAGATTCATGCAATTAGTCCTATATATTTTAATCTATCCTTTAATTTGGATCATTTCAATACTACCATTTCCAATATTATACTTATTATCAGATGTAATTTATTTCTTAGTTTATAGAGTTATAAAATACAGAAAAAAAACAGTTCGAGGAAATATCGCTCTAGCTTTACCACATTTAACAGAACAAGAAAGAAATATAATTGAGAAAAAATTCTATTCTCATTTGTGTGATATGTTTCTAGAAATGGCAAAAACATTATCTATCTCTCGTAAAGAAATTGAAAAACGTTATACTTTTAAAAATATGGAAGTATATCATGAATTAGAAAAAAAAGAAAAAAGTATTGCTTTATTATGTGCACATTATGCTAGTTATGAATGGGCAGTTTCTATGAATTATCACATTAATTTTTTAGGTTATGGCGTATATAAAAAATTAGCTAATCCGTATTTTGATACATTGGTACGAAAAATTCGTTCTAAATTTAAAAGTCAATTAATTGATAGTAAGGAAACTATACCTACAATGGCTTCTAATTTTCGTAACAAAAAATACAGTGTATATGGTTTAGTAAGTGATCAATCGCCAAAATTAAGTACTACACATCATTGGCAAAAATTTATGGGGCATGAAGTACCGGTGCATACAGGTGGAGAAATGTTAGCCAAAAAATATGATATGAATGTGATTTTCTTAAAAACGAAAAAAATTAAAAGAGGATATTATGAAGCTAGTTTTGAAATTCTTTCTGATGGAAATGCAAAAGACATCCCAAACTATGAAATCACAGATAATTTCTTAAAATTAGTAGAACAACAAATTTATGAAGCTCCAGAATACTATTTATGGACGCATAAACGTTGGAAACATAAAAGGTAGTATTAAGTTTGCAGTCTCAGTTTGCAGTGTTCAGTAAAGTTTCTTTGTAAAAACATGAAATTACTCAATAAGATAATTCTATATCTTTTAATTACGCTGTGTATTTTAGTAATTTTAGGACTTCTTAATTTTGGACATGGCTTAGGAAATATTTTATATTTTCCTCCAATAATTCTAGCCACATTATTTCATATTTTTCTAACAAGAAGACTAATTAAAAGAAACAACAATACATTTTGGTTTCCATTAATCTTAATATTTAGTATAATTTGTGCACTAATAATCTACAAGTCTACTTTTGGAAGAGGCGGAGAATTTTCTTGGAATGGCGATATTTTTTTTTATTAATTTAGAAATCAAGATTTAACAATTACTTTTTCTAAAAAAATAAGTATTCAGTTTGCAGTGCTCTGTAACTGAGACTGAAAGCTGAGACTGTATCCTTTTATTAATTAAACCAACCTTTAACCATTTCTATTTCTGGTTTGGCATCATTTTTATGATTGAAATCATTTTTAGCAGGATTGTAAACGTAATCTTCTTGCCAAATGGTAAAGTTTTCTGCTAAATCAATAATCGCATCACAAACTAATTGAATTTCTTCTGAAGTCGTTGTAGGATGAATCGACATTCTAATCCAACCTGGTTTATTCGTTAAATCACCTTCATTAATACTACAAGTGATAGAATTTGATGTTTCTTGGTTTACATTTAACAAATAATGCCCATACGTTCCTGCACAACTACAACCACCACGAACTTGAATTCCGAATTTATCATTCAATAATTTCACACCTAAATTAAAGTGTAAATCCGTAATATAAAACGAAATCACTCCTAACCTATTGGTATGTTGTTCGGCTAAAATATTGATATTTTCAATTGGCGATAATCTTTCAAAAATATAATCTACCAATTCATGTTCTCTTTCTAAGATGTTTTTCACACCCATTTTTTCTTTCAACTGTACAGAAAGTGCCGCTTTTATAACTTGTAAAAAACCTGGCGTTCCACCATCTTCTCTATCTTCAATATTATCAATGTATTGGTGTTCTCCCCAAGGGTTTGTCCAACTCACTGTTCCACCACCAGGACAATCTGGAACATTATTTTTGTATAATTCTTTATTAAAAACCATTACTCCGCAAGTTCCTGGTCCGCCCAAAAATTTATGTGGCGAAAAGAAAATCGCATCTAAATACGCCTCTTTATCTTCAGGATGCATGTTGATTTCCACATAAGGTCCTGAGCAAGCGAAATCTACGAAACAAACACCATTATTTTGATGCATGATTTTAGCAACTTCATGATACGGAGTTCTAATTCCTGTTACGTTTGAACAAGAAGTAATGGAAGCTATTTTAAAACTTCTATCTTTATATTGATGTACTAATTTTGTAAATTGATCCAAGCAAAATAACCCTTCTTCATTTGCTGGAATAACAACTACATCCGCAATTGTTTCTAACCAAGACGTTTGATTAGAATGATGTTCCATGTGCGAAATAAAAACTATAGGTTTAATTTCATTAGGAATAGTGGTGTATTCTTTTAAATTTTCGGGAATTCGCAACCCTAAAATACGTTGCAATTTGTTCACTACGCCTGTCATTCCGGTACCATCAGTAATTAATACATCATGATCATTGGCATTTACGTGATGCTTAATAATATGACGCGCTTCGTGGTAGGCCATTGTCATTGCAGTTCCAGTAATAGAAGTTTCTGTATGCGTGTTAGCAACAAAAGGTCCGAAAGTGTTCATCAGTTTTTCTTCAATTGGGCGATATAATCTTCCACTTGCAGTCCAATCTGTGTAAACAATACTTTTTTCTCCAAAAGGAGACACAAAAGTTTGATGAATTCCGATGATATTTTCTCTAAATTGTTGAAAATAGGTTTCTAATTCTGTTTTTGCCAATGTTACGCTCATTACTTCTAAATTTGCTTTCAAAATTACGTCTTTTTTTAATGAGTAAAAAAAAATCCTTTTAAATTCTGTTAAATTAAAGAATTACAATAGGTTATGTCAATTTCATTTTAATATATTTGTGAAATTAATTTTGTTAAAAAAAATACTTACACATCCAAAATTCTGAATTTTAAAAATGATTTCTCTTAATTTCAAAACTTCTTATTTCTTATTTTCAGTAAATACAGAAAATATCTATTACTTTTTATTATACTTTTTCATCCCTTTAATTGTACTTTTTGTGGTACTAATTATTTTTTCATTGTTATACACAAGATATGCTGGTGATAAAAATGAAGATTTTCAAGAACATATTGAAAATGAAACCAATAGCTTTTTAACTGAACTTATTTTTTCTAATTATTCCGCTCCTGAAATGAAAAGTAAGATTTCAGAATTTAAAGCTAAATACAAGTTAAACAACAATTCTAGAAAGTACATTCTAAACAAAATCATTCATATTAAAGAAAATTTAAACGAAACCAACGAACACACGATGTTATTAATTTACAAGTATTTTGGTTTTGATGAAATTTCTAATAAATTAGTACGAAATAGAAATTGGTATTCTAAATCGGAAGCTTTCCATCATTATCAAAATATTGGTTATAAAATAAAAAAAGGGCATGTTAAACGATTTTTAGATAGTAAAAACAAGGCTTTACGTTCTAATGCAATTGTAGCCTTAATTTCACTTTCTGATGAAAAATTTGATGTGTTAGACAATTACAAATACACTATTTCTAAATCGGATGAAGTTAAAATTTTAGATATTATTTATAGAAAAAAAGCAAATATTCCAACCAACATTAACAATTGGTTACAAAGTAAAAACGATTCAATTGTTATTATTGCTATAAAATTAATTGTTCGATTTAGACACAAACAAGACATTTCTTTAGAACAAATTTCTTACTTATTAAGTTCGGAAAATCAAGCAGTAAGAAAAGAAATCATTTTGGCAATTAGAGAACTAGTAATGTTTGAAGCTAATGAAATTTTAATCCAACATTTTACCAAAGAAACCAACATAAGAAACAAAATTTCAATCATAAAAACATTGAATAGTATCGGTACATCGGAAAATATAGGCTTTATATCGAGAATATTAAATGAAGATGAAAATTTAGAATTAGATTTGAAGCTGGAAATAGTAAATTTTATTAATAAAATGGATGCCACATTTTTTAATAATTTTAAATTTCAGAACGAAGAAAAGAATGTTGAATTACAAAAAATGATTGCTCACTCAAATTGCCCCTACTTATATTGACAACCTTAGAAAGCATAGTTAAAGGCTCCGAATTTTTTTTCGGCTGTTATTCCATTGTTTATATTCTAGTGTATATAATATTGGCTATTTCGTCTTTTAATGAAATAAAAAAATATTATATCAATAAGTTTTTTCTCCATAAAGATGTAATTATCAAATCAAATAACGCGCTAGGAGTATCTATTGTTGCACCTGCGTATAATGAAGGCTTAACGATCATTTCGAATGTAAAATCATTACTTTCACAAGAATATCCAAAGTTTGAAGTGGTGATTGTTAATGACGGAAGCACCGATGATACTTTAGAAAAACTAATCTCAGAATTTGAACTTGTAAAAGTCGACTTCTTCTATATCGAAAAAATCAAAACCGAACCTGTAAGAGGTCATTATCGCTCTACAAATCCAATCTACAACAAACTTTTAATTGTAGATAAAGAAAATGGAAAAAGTAAAGCAGATGCTTCCAATGCAGGTATCAATTCTACAAAGTATTCCCTTTTTATTTGTACGGATGTCGATTGTATATTAAGACGCGACACTATAGCAATGCTGGTTAAACCTTTTCTTGAAAGTGATAAAAAAGTAATTGCAGCCGGCGCAGCGTTAAGAATTTCAAATTCTTGCACCTTTAAAGAAGGTATGCTTTACAAATCTCATTATCCTAATAATTTTTTCGCTGGTTTTCAAGAATTAGAATACATTCGTTCGTTTATTTTTGGAAGAATGGCTTGGAGTAAATTAAACGGATTGCTTTTAGTTTCTGGTGGTTTAGGAATTTTTGATAAAGATACCGTGATTGCCGTTGGTGGTTATTGGAATAAATCGCTTGGTGAAGATTTAGAATTGATTACCCGTATGCGAAAATACATGCATGAACAAAAGAAAGAATTCGAAATAAAATACATTCCAGAATCATTATGCTGGACAGAAGTTCCCGATAATAAAGAAGTTTTTTTACGTCAGCGTGTACGTTGGGCTAGAGGATTAATTCAAACTTTATTTCTACACAGAAAACTATTTTTCAATCCGAAATACAAAAACACAGGAATGATTGTATTTCCATATTATGTATTTTGCGAATTTATTGTACCTGTTTTAGAAGTCATTGGATTGATTTTCATATTCCTAAACATGTATTTCTTCGGAATTAACTTGCCTTTTTTAGTCACAATTGCAATTTCTGTTTATTGTTTTTATGTGCTAATTACACTTAGTTCAATCTTCTTAGATCAAATGATTCACAAACAATATTCTAATTTAAAAGAAGTAGGCCGACTAATTATAATGGTTTTCATAGAACCAATAGTTTATCACCCATTAAATGTGTATGCCTCGTTAAAAGGTTACGTACATTTCTTACTTAAAAAAGAGAAAAAATGGGGAGAAATGTCTCGTAAAGGATTTAAAACTGCAAACTAATGACTACGAAATTTAAAATATTATTCCTTTTTATATGTTTTGGCGGCAGCATTTTTGCTCAAAAAATCAATATTGATAGTTTATTGACAGTAACTAACAACATCCTAAAATCAGAAACAAAAGACTATTTTAAAGCGAAAAAAATCGCGCACCAATGTTTGAAAGTGGCGCCAGATTACCTAGACTTCCAAATGGCTTTAGGTAGTATTCATAAAAACGAACAAAACAATGATAGTGCCAGATATTATTTTCAACACGTTATCGATGCCAATCCAAAATACAAAGAAGCATTTGTCTTTTTAAGTAAAACCGAATTAGAAGCCAAAAATAACAAAGCCGCTTTAGTAGCTATAGAAAAAGGAATTGCAATTTATCCAGAAGAAAAAGAATTTTATTTGGTAAAACTTCAAATCATCAATAGTGAAGAAAATCCGAAGAAAAGCTTGGAGTATTTAGAATTTTTAAACTCAAAATATCCAGAGGACTTGGCACTACAAAACGAACTTCGTGAAGTAAAAAGCAATCTAAGATCCAACAGAATTGGAACTGGATACAGTTTTACCAATTTTAGTCGAGACAATTACGGACCATGGCATTTGAGCAATGTGAATTATATGAAACAATTTAATAAGTTTTCACTTGGCGGTAGAATCAGCTATATAGATCGAAGAATAAATGGCGAGAGTGCGAATTTTGGGTATTTTTATGAAGTTGAATCGTATTTTAAAACCTCAAAAAAAAGTTATTCATTTGCTAATGTTGGCTTTAGCGAAGGAAAAGTATTTCCAGAATATCGATTTTTATATTCGTATTATTTAACTTTAGGAAAAGGTTTTGAAACCGAAATTGGTTACCGATACAACCAACAACAAGACATAAAATTGAGCACCGGAATTATCGCTTTAGGAAAATATTTCAATAACAATTGGATCAATTTCAGAAGTTCTTTCCTACTAAGTGAACCGAAATTGTACCCATCATTTACCACAAATTTCAGACATTATTACAACACCAAATATGATTATTTTTCATTAACAGCAGGTTATGGAACTTCGCCAGATGAAAGACAAACATTAACACAATTTCAAGACAGAATTGCTTTAACTTCTTACCGATTTGGTGCAGGTTTCAGTAAACTTTTGGCAAAAAAATACATTATTGGATTAAATACTAGTTTTAACAATCAAGAATATTTCCCAGAAAAATTTCAAAACGAATATAATATTTCCATAGACCTGACATACTTATTCTAATTAAAAAACTCCCCGTATGAATCATAAAATATTAATTATTGAAGACGATAAAATTATCAAAAATATTATCGAATTTTTATTAAAAAAAGAAGGCTATCAAATCGAATTTGCAGAAGATGGCTTAATAGGTTTAGAAAAAATTAATTCTTTTTTACCCGATTTAATTATTACTGATATTATGTTACCTTATAAATCAGGTTTAGAAATCACATCGTACTCAAAAGTTAATTTTCCAGATGTTCCAGTGATTATTATTTCATCTTTAGGAAAAGAAGATTTAACTGTAATTGAAGCATTTAAACTAGGTGCAGATGATTTAATTGCGAAACCTTTCAATCCAATTGAATTGGTACTTAGAGTAAAAAGATTTTTTCTTACACCAAAAGCAATGGTTTAAAAATCTTAAAACTATACCAATCATTAAAATAGTTAAGAATTTATAAGTACTTTTGATAGACAATTTTACAATCATGTCTATTCAATTTTTACATAAATTCACCACTAATTTACCTTCAGATGTTATTGAAGAGAATTACACACGTCAAGTTCCTAAAGCGGCTTTCTCATTTGTAAATCCTCGAATTCCTAGCAACCCGAAGCTTATTCATATTTCAAAAGAAGTACAAAATTTAATAGGTTTTTCAGAAGAATTCATACAATCTGAAACTTTTTTACAATTGGTTTCAGGCGCAGCAATCGTTGCTAATGCGAAACATTTCGCTATGAATTATGCCGGACATCAATTTGGAAATTGGGCCGGACAATTAGGTGACGGAAGAGCCATCGTTTTAGGTGAAATCGAACATAATAATCAAGTTTTTTCTATACAATTAAAAGGTGCTGGTGCTACGCCCTATTCACGTCGGGCAGATGGTTTAGCGGTTTTACGTTCTTCCATTCGTGAGCATTTATGTAGTGAAGCAATGTTCAATTTAGGCGTTCCAACCACACGTTCATTGTCATTACTTTTAACTGGTGATGAAGTGTTACGTGATGTGATGTACAACGGAAATGCAGCTATGGAAAAAGGTGCCGTTGTGTGTAGAATTGCACCAAGTTTTATTCGTTTTGGAAGTTTCGAATTGTTCTCTTCTCAAAACGATATAGAAAATTTAAAACTATTAGCCGATTATACGATTTCAAATTATTATCCAGAAATTCAAGCTGAAGGAAAACAAAAATATATCGAATTCTTTAAAAATGTAGCTGGAAAAACCAGAGAAATGATTGTACATTGGCAACGTGTAGGCTTTGTTCACGGCGTAATGAATACCGATAACATGAGCATTCACGGTATTACAATTGATTACGGACCTTACGGTTGGTTAGAAGATTACAACCCAAATTGGACGCCAAACACCACCGACGCAGAAGGCAGAAGATACCGTTTTGGCAATCAAGCCAATATTGCTTTGTGGAATTTATACCAATTAGCCAACGCATTATACCCACTAATTGAAGAAGCCGAACCTTTAGAAACCATTCTGAATCAATTTGCTAAAAAATACGATGAAGACTTTTCAGAAATGATGTTGAAAAAACTCGGAATTACATCTAAAAACGAAGAAAACGATAAGTTAATTCAACAATTACTCTACAATTTAGAACAAACTGAAACAGATTATACGATATTTTTCAGAAATTTAAATCTGATTCATAAATCTGACTCTGTTGAAGAATGCGTTTCAAAAATTAATTATGCATTTTATAAACCCGATGAAGTAACTGGAATCATTATAGAAACTTGGCACTTTTGGTTCGCCCAATATTTGACAATTTTAAAAGAAGAAACAGCTTCAGACAAAGAAAGAAAATTACAACTCAATTCCATCAATCCGAAATACGTGTTGCGAAATTATATGGCACAAATGGCCATTGAATTAGCCGAAAAAGAAGATTATTCACTAATTGACGAATTGTATACATTACTTTTAAATCCTTACGACGAACAACCACAATTTGAAAAATGGTTCTCCAAAAGACCCGATTGGGCACGAGAAAAAATAGGAAGTTCGATGTTGAGTTGTAGCTCATAGCTATGGGAATGCAGATTTAAGAAATTATAAAAATTAATAAAATTTCTCCAATCTGTGTTTAAAAAACAATTTCACTAATTGAGCACAACATTTATAACCATGGAAAAACTAGAATTTACAATTGAAATTAATGCGCCAGCTTCAAAAGTATGGAACGTTTTATGGAATGATGCCACTTACAGAAAATGGACAACCGCTTTTTG